>JAITHS010000191.1 GCA_031279875.1 Tannerella sp. | reverse complement strand
TGCGCAATATTTATGAGATTATCAGCAACAATATTTCAAATTTTAAAATATGATAAACTACAATTTAAAACAAATCAAAGCTTTCGTATTCGATGTTGACGGCGTGCTGTCGTTGAATGTAATACCTTTAGCTCTCAACGGAGACCCGATGAGGACGGTCAATATCAAAGACGGCTACGCTCTGCAACTCGCTGTCAAAAAGGGCTTTGAAGTGTGTATTATTACCGGCGGCAATACCGAAGCCGTCAAAATACGCTTCGAGAGGCTCGGCATTAAGCACATATATATGCAAAGTGCGGTTAAAATAAATGATTATAAGGACTTTATCCTCAAAACCGGTCTCGACGACGATGCTGTGATATACTGCGGCGACGATATACCCGATTACGAGGCGATGAAGCGCGCCGGATTGCCGGTATGCCCTGCCGACGCCGCACCCGAACTTAAAGCCATAGCGAAGTATGTCTCGCCTTATAAAGGCGGCGAAGGCGTCGGGCGAGACGTCATAGAACAAACTCTCAAAGCCCAAAATCTCTGGCTGGGAGACGAGGCTTTCGGGTGGTGAACAGCAAACCGCTTGCAGGGTTCTAAAACCACTGCAAGGGTTGAACAGCCAAACCACTGCAAGGGTTGAAAACTTCTACCATTTCCGAACTAATTTCATGGCGTCGGCTGTTATCATGCGCTGTTTGGATTCGTTGGTGAGAGTTACCTTTACGGTGTCTTTTGGAAACTGAAACGAGCCGATGAGCGCCCAGCCGTTATCTACACGGCGGAGGTCAACGCTTACTTTGTCTTCGTCGCCGTCGTAAAGCAGTTTGAAGTTGTAGTAAGCTTCTTCGCCGCCCCATCCGCCGCGATTACCGCCTCCACCGGGTCCGCCGCCGGGTCCGCCGCCACCGCGACCGCCGCCTCCACCACCGCCACGATTACCACCGCCTCCGCCACCGCGATTACCGCCGCCTCCGCCGCCACCGCCTCCACCGCTGCGAAAGTCGTCCGACCTTGTGAGGTAGAAGTACAGTTCGTATTCACCTCTTTCGGGTACCGGTACTTTCCACGTAGCCGTTTGGGTGCCGCTACCGTTTTTAATAACGTAAGCCGAGCGTATTGAGGTGCCATAATAGCGTTCGTTGGTGGTGAGTGTCCATTGCAGTGGCGGGCGCCAGTTGCTGATACCGGCGTAAGCAAACGAGTTGTCGCCGACATCTTCGAGCCATTTCGGCAGCAAGCCTACGATAGCCGGACGCGAGAGTTCAAACAGCGTCGAATCTTCGTTATCAATAATCAGTTCGCCTTGTATTTTATACGACATATTATCCATTACGTAGTCGCCTTCTTCGGGCAATTCTTTGTTTTCTTCGTATTGGATATCGTTAATAGGCAGTGTTACGATGCCGGGTAAGTTGGTTGAGATCAGCGTATTGACGGTCATATTGCGTGGGGCTTCGTCCCAAACGGTAACAAATTCGACTGTTTCGTGCGGTTCCATCCTGACGCGCCGTTTGAGACGCGGGTCATAGCCCCAGTTCCAGCCGCCGACGGCAGTATTTATTCCGAGATAGCCTTTGTTGTCGGAATCGTTGGTAATGAGCAGTTTGACGACGTATGCTTCGAGGTCGAGGTTTGTTATGCGTGTTACTTGCGGGTAATTGATGATATACGACGGAAGCGGAGTAGGGTAGTTCCAGTATTGCAATGCGGAGTCGATGTTTACGCCGGAGATACGTTCCATTGTATCAAGAAGGTCTTCAAATCTGACGTTTTCGAAGATATTGGCTTGCAGTTTGGCCCGCAACGAATCTCTGAACTCCTGAAAGCCTATATTTTCTTCGGCAGGAGCAAAGAGCATATTAGCTTTGAGAGTGATTACATTGTTGAGTATATCTCTGTGTTCCACATTATTAAGCATGTCTTTAAAGGCATACTGTTTCATCAGGAGATTAGCTTTTTCGTCGTTGCTGATACCGTTTGTTTGTCGCTGCCAATTGTTTTGAGAGCCGGTTTCGTCTTGTAAGTATAACTCTATCAGCCTGTTGGCGACAGTCCATTCCGACGAAAAGATGTTATACCGGAAATTATAAAGTTGCGGGAAAATAAAAAACGGATTGGGCTGGGTTGTGATGTTGACGGCGCCGCGTTCGACCTGAAAATTGACGTTCGATTCTTTATTTTGGAACATAAACAGAAAGGCGTTGAGGGTACGGATGCGTGCTTCTTTGTCGCTGATTTCCTGACCGCCGCGCCTGCTCCATGTTTTGTGCTGTTTATACCGGTTCTCGAAATCCGCATCTCCGAATAAACAGCCTTTTTCGGGATAAAGTATCATCTCCGGCTGCATCTTTTCCTGCGCCTGAGACCATGTGTGAACATAACTGTAAAACTGTACCGGCACTTCTACTACTGTAAAACGCTTAAACGAATAGTTTAATTTATAACTTGTTTCGAGATAGCGGCGGCGTTCTCTGATTTGGGCGGGGATTGTATCTATGATGGAATCGAAAACGGAGACGAAATAATCATGTCCGCGAAGGTATTGTACTACAAATTCGGTGCTGTCAACGTCGATGCTTTTTTTCATGTAATCGCCTACGGCAAGAGTTATTGACGGTTGTCGGAAGTCGGTCTTGAACTTGAAAATGTTGTCGGCTGTTTGCAGCGTGTCGAGAGCGCCCTGTGAGACGGCTGTCAAGCCCGGCAGCGTTTTGACCGTGAGATTATAGTTGCTGAAATAGGTCTGCTGCCAGTCGGGATTTTCATTGCTGTATGCTACTCCGGGCTGCGGATACCAGTATGATTCGGGCGTAAAGAGCAGATAATCAGGGTTGTGAAAAGCGTATTTCTTGTTGATTTTAACTGCGTTAGAGGCATATTGGGCGTTGATGAGTTCGGAGGGAATGTCGAGATTGCAGAACCGGTCGTCAACGACGCCTTCATATTTGATGACTAACTTTATGGTATCGCCTTCGTTAAGTTTTTGTCCTAAATCGACAGTCAGAATTTGGTTGTCGCGCTCGAATGCACATTCTTGTTTTAACGCCCAAGATACTTCCGTTACTTTTAATTTCGGATTAAGACAAAAAGTGAATTTTTGGGCGTTCTGTTTTACAAAGCCTGTGATTGTTGCTTCGGCTTTGATGATGTCGCGTTGCTGTTCGAGGTAGATATCATAATCGGTAACAGTTAGTTTGGGGTCGTTGACATGTTGATTGTTCGTTTCTACGTATATTGCGCGCAAATGCTGGTTGCCGAGTATTGTATTTACGTGGTTATAAGCCGAATAACATCCTGCGAGGATGAAAACTATCGCTAATGCCATCCATCGGTAGTCGCCGTATTTTGTGTTCGGCAGGCGTCGAAATTTGAATACCGACAGGCACAGAAAGCCAAGCCCGATAAAGAGATATATAAGTCGGTGATTGATAACGGTTTGGATGTTTGTAAAACCGGCAATAGTTGACTTCACTAACGGCAAGGTATAAACCATGTAGTCGAAGAGGAAATAGAGTTTGTCGCCGATATAAAACAGCGTCAAAGCAATATATCCGAGCAAAACGACAAACGTAATTGCCTGATTTTTAAATATCAACATCAATCCTACCGACAATCCGAGAATAAATACCAATGTAGGGATACATATTATAAAGAAGTAAATGATATATGCTGCCCAGTCGATATAAATGCCCGACATTATGTTGAATAGCAGCGCAATACCTATCATAATGAAGTCGAGGCGGATAAAAACCTTCAAATTGCCCCATATTTTACCGGCAACGTACTCGGCATTGCTGAGAGGGTGTACGTAAAATACTTCGGAGGTATCTAATTTTTTGTCTGCTTTGAGGAACTCCGACGACAGAAAGACGGCTATTATTGCCTGTCCGGTGTTGAGAAAGAGCAGGTTGATGTACGGAATATTTGAGGGTATCGATTTGAGAATCCATGTTCCGCCGCCACTGTCGCCGAGAAGCGACGATAAGTTCCAGATAGTGATAAATAGTGTTATCAGGATAAGGAATATCCTGTAAAACCAGCTTCTTGTAAGCAATTTGCTTTCGTATTTGGCTACCGACCGTATGTTTTCTAATCCGAGCATATTATAGTATGTATTTATTATCCGTTTGACCAGCCTTGCAATTTTTTCTCCATATAGTAAACGTAGGCGTGTTCGAGATTGGGGGGATACGGCTCTGCGTTATAGCCGATGACTTCGTCGGAAACGACCTGTACTTCCCACCCTGTTCCCGATGGAATCGTTGATATGACAGGATATTTGGCGTCCACCCGCGACAGTTCATCGCCGTTGATACGCATCCGCCAGACTTTTCCGGTAGCGTCCCGCAACATATCTTGCGGAGAGCCGAAAAAGGCTACCTCGCCTTTGTTCATTAGCGCCATACAGTTGCAGGTACTTGATATATCACCTACTATATGTGTTGATAATATGATAGTTACGTCTTTTTCGCTTATCTCTGCCAGCAGATTGCGAAAACGGATACGTTCTTCGGGGTCAAGACCTGTTGTAGGCTCGTCAACGATGATGAGTTTCGGATTGTGTATCAACGCCTGCGCTATTCCCAGACGGCGTTTCATGCCGCCCGACAGTTTGTTGGCATACCGCTCGCGGACGTCAAACAAACCGACGCTTTCGAGCATTTTGTCAACAGCCTGTCGCCGTTCTTTACGGTTGTTAAGCCCCGAAAGCCGCGCCGCATAGTCGAGAAATTCATACGTCTTGTATTTGGCAAAAAACCTGAAATCCTGCGGCAAATAGCCCAGAATGCTGCGAACTTCCTTACGCTGTTTGAGCAAATCATAACCGAAAACGTTAACATCTCCGGCAGTCGGCTCCATGAGCGCTACCAATATACGCATCAGCGTTGACTTTCCCGCGCCGTTAGGCCCGAGTAAGCCGAACATGCCTGTCGGTATCTCCATGTTGATGTCTTTTAAGGCGTGATTGCCGTTTGGATACCGCATATTTAATCCTCGTATCGAAATACTCATTTGTCGTTATTTTAACACTCTTTTGACGTTTTTTTTTTCATAAGGTTTAATATGGTGCGAAATTATTTTTTTTTGTAAAACAGAAAAATATATGCTATTTTTGCATTCCGTTAAGTTATTAAAATTTTTTAATTTCGGACGATTAATTTTTAAAATATGAAAAGAACTATCTTATTTTCAATGATTTATGCGCTTTTATGCGCAACATTCGCCGTAGCGCAAAATGAACCTAAACGGCTTACTCTGCAAGAATCGATAATGGGTAAATTCAACGGCGACGGCGGTGTCGGTGAGATGCGCTCATTGCCCGACGGCGAGCATTATACCGCTTCAACGGGAACGGCTATTATCCGCTATTCCTACCGTACAGGCAAGCCGACCGATACATTATTTAATATAAAGACGGCCAGAGAATGCGCTTTCGACAATTTTCAGGGCTACGAAATCAGTGCTACCGGACATCATATATTGCTGTTTCGCGAGCGTGAACAAATTTATCGCCATTCGTCGAAATCTACGGTTTATGACTACGATGTGCGCCGCCGAATGGTTAAACCGATTACCGAAACGGGGCGCAAGGTAATGATCCCGACTTTCTCGCCCGACGGAAGAATGTGTGCTTATGTGATTGATAATAACATCTTTATAAGAAAATTCGACTACAACACAGAGATTCAAATCACTCACGACGGCGAGAAAAACAAAATCATCAACGGCGCTACCGACTGGGTCTATGAGGAGGAATTTGCGGTTGTCAACCAACTCGCATGGTCGCCCGACAACGAATATCTTTGTTACTTAAAGTTTGACGAATCGGAAGTGCCTGAATATGTGATGACTGTCTATGGCGATAAGTATTATCCTGCCGAAGAACGGTTTAAGTATCCGAAAGCGGGAGACAAAAATTCGCGTGTGAGTTTGCATTCTTACTGCATCGAAACAAAGGATATGAAAGAATTACAAGTGCCTAATAATGAGGATGCTTACATCCCGTATATCCGTTTTGCCGCCGAGCCGTCGCAGTTGGCTGTGATGACGCTCAACCGGCAGCAGAATATTTTCAATCTCTATCATGCTAATCCCAAAAGCGGAGTGCTGAAACTTATCCTCAAAGACGAAAACAAGGCATATATCGATTCCGACTGGATGAAGGCTATCAGGTTCGACGCCGACGGTTTCCTCTATGTGAGCGAAAAAGACGGCTATGCGCATATCTATCAATATTCGCCGACAGGAGTGCTTCAAAAGCAGGTTACGACGGGCAACTGGGACGTTACGGCGCTTATCGGCAAGGACAACAATACAGGTACGATTTATTACCAGTCGGCAGAAGAAAGTCCGCTTCGGCGCGCTGTGTATTCGATTGATAATAAAGGGCGTAAGACTCGCCTCACAGCAGGCGAAGGTACCGGAAGCGCTTCTTTCAGCGCTAATTACGCTTATTATGTTTCCCGATTTTCCAATCTTACAACGCCATCGCAAGTTGCTGTTGTTGAAACTAAAACAGGCAAAACTCTGCGTACTTTGTCGGATAATACACGTATGCTGGAGCAAAGGGCGGAATATGCTCTTCCGCAGAAAGAATTTATCGTGCTGACAACGGCGACAGGCGAAGAACTGAATGCTACGATAATGAAACCGCTTGATTTTGACCCGTCAAAAAAATATCCCGTCCTGATGTCGCAGTACGGCGGGCCAAACTCGCAGTCGGTAGTTGACGCTTTCGGAAGAGTAGGCTGGGAAACGTTTCTGGCTACGCAGGGCTATATCTGCGTAACGGTTGACGGTCGCGGCACGGCGGCTCGCGGAGAGGCTTTTCGCAAGTGTACTTACATGCGGCTCGGTTACTATGAAGCTCGCGACCAGGCAGCAGCAGCGGTAGCGCTCTCACAGTTGCCTTACGTCGATGCCAAACGTATCGCTATATGGGGATGGAGTTTCGGAGGATATAACGTGCTGGCGGCCATGACTTTCGGCGGCGGAGTGTTTAAATGTGGCATCGCCGTTGCGCCGCCTACCGACTGGCGCTATTACGATACCGTTTATACCGAGCGCTTTATGCGTACCCCGAACGAAAACAAAAACGGCTACGACGAAACATCACCGCTTATTCATGCCAAAAATTTGCAAGGCAAACTGCTGCTCGTTCACGGTACCGCTGACGATAACGTCCATTTCAAACAAAGCCTTGACTATGCCGAAGCGCTCGTGCAGGCCAACAAACAGTTTGAGATGCAGTTCTACCGCGACCGCAATCACGGTATCCACGGCGGAAATACCACTCTCCACCTCTATACGCGCATGACGGAGTTCTTGAACAGCAACCTTTAGAGTTGTCCATAATTAAAAATTAAGAATTAAAAATTAAGACGGTACCCCAAACCCTTGCAGCGGTTTTAAACCCTGCAAGCGGTTTGCGAAAGGCAGAAAGCAGAAAGCAGAAAGCAGAAGGCAGAAGGCAGAAGGCAGAAAGCAGAAAGCAGAAAGCAGAAGGTACCACGTCATTGTAAAATTAAAAATTAAAAATTAAAAATTACGGCAATAGCACGCAGATAACGTACAGGGCATTCGTCATTGCGAGGAACGAAGCAATCCAGAATACAGGAAGCAATCCAGAGAAAAAGCACGCTGGATTGCTTCGTTCCTACCAATGACGTGGTACCTATCGTTTGGGGCTACCATTCCTGCTCGCAATGACGTGGTACCACACGACAAAATTGTTGAGCAGCAGTCCCAACAGCGCAATGATCACAAACGACATGTATTCGCCTGCAATGTTGCGGTTTTCGCTTTCAATCCTGTCGAAGCAAAAAGTTTCTCAATGTTACGGCGATAAAAATCTTCCCGCTGCTGTACGCCGGATGTAAATTCCTGCAACTGACTTTGGGTTTGTCGCATTTTGGTCATCCGGTTGAGAAAATAGAGGTTCGCAAACAGGGCGACAGCACAGGCAAAAATCAGTAATGTCGTTTTTGTGTTCATTAGATCAGTTCTTTTTTTTAGTTTCATAAAGACGATAATAGGCTATAAATCCGCATGTTTTTTGAACGTATATAGAATCAATATCGGGTTATCTTCCGGCTGGAGATTGTTTATTCGTCCGGCTTTTATCCACCCCGGACAATATGTTAAAACCTGTTCTGCTTCTATACTTTCAATC
>JAITHS010000152.1 GCA_031279875.1 Tannerella sp. | reverse complement strand
GCCGCCACATCTTTAACCGTTGACTTCGGCGGCGGACTTAAAAGCGACCAAGACATAGCAATAGCCTTTGACTGCGGCGCCGCAATGGTTACCGGCGGAAGCATCGCCGTCAATCAACCAAACACCTTTGAACGCTGGATAAACCACTTCGGCGCCGACAGAATAATACTCGGCGCCGACGCCCGTAACGGTAAAATATCCGTATCCGGCTGGCAGCAAACAACCGATACCGACCTGATTACATTTATCAAACAATGGCACACAAAAGGTATCAACAAAGTTATCTGCACCGACATCTCACGCGACGGAATGCTCATCGGCGCCGCTAACGAACTCTACCGACAAATCCTCACCGCCATACCCGACATCTACCTCATCGCCAGCGGCGGCGTCGGCTCAATGCGCGACATCGAAGACCTTTCTTATATCGTACCCGCCGTAATATTCGGTAAAGCATTCTACGAAAACAAAATAACCAAAAGAGACATTATCAATTATCTTCGTCCATAAAGTCGCTTCGTTCCTACCAATGACGGACGTAAGCTCCAAATCACTTGCAGGGTTCTAAAACCGCTGCAATGGTTGGGGTTGCTGCTAATTCTTAATTCTTAATTCGTCAAAAGTGCTTTTGTAATTGACGCCAAACAGCGCGGAGTATTCTTTGACGTAGGAATTGAAGACCGTTTTGGCCAAACCTATCTTGCCCATACGAACTAATGCCGTACATTTCAGTTTGATGGCGTCTTCGTTGAGAACATCATGGATTAGTATCGCATCTGCCAGATTAACAGTCTCTTTGTTTGACAGTTTGATGTCGTTGCCGTTGCTTATTTCGAGCAGCAGGTCAACGAGATTGTTGGCAAACTCCGATTTAAACGTATCTGCCCACTCTGTCTGCACGTTAGGCAACATATAGCCGCGTGAAACAAGCGAAAGTAGAAGTTTCAGATCCGCATTTGTACGGGTAGTAGAGTGTTTCATTTTGTCGATCAGCATTATCGCATCACGATAGTCGCATTTTATTTCGTCGCCCAGGCGGATTGTCCAGTACGAGTTTTGTCCTTCTATCGACACCGTGCCGACGCGCTCAAAAATCCGGCGGATACGGTTAAGCATCACTCCGCGATTATTACGTACACTCTCTACGCTCTTGTCAAACCACAGAATATCTTTCAGTTTCGTTGACGAGATACCTTTACTGTCTTTTTCGAGAGTGTTGAGCAGGATAAGCAGGAACAATTGTTTGAGAAGCGGCGAAAACTCATCGGTAAGGTCTTTGCCCTCGCGTCCGATTACCCTGAAACCGCCGAAGAAAAATACGGATTGCTTTGGCGGCAAAGGCACATCATGTTGTGTCGCAACGTCGGCATCTTCGGCGTCATCGTCTTCATTTTCAATACTTTCCTGAGGCGGTAATTGCGCTAACGAACGCTTCTTTTTGTACATCAACAAAACAATAACCGCTACAATCGCGACGGCTAAAATAACGAATAACAGCGTTTTATGATTGCCTGATTTCGTCGGCAACTGCAACAGAGCGCTTGTTGAAATAGGCGGATAGGCAAGCGACCGTAGCGACACGACCGAAATGGAATCGACAGTCGAAGAAGTGTATGTTACAGCCGTAAGTTCATTTGTCTCGCGGTTGAGAAACAAATCGGCATACGACAGCACATCTCTGAAAGAAAACGGTATATCATCCGAAACGGTCTCATATTCGGGCTTGTCGATCGAAAAACGCACCAGCGCAAGAGTAGTATTAAACTGTTGATGAGCAAAGCAAAGCGCATAAAAGCATCTCAACGCCGTATCTGCAACCAAAGAATTGGCAACAAGAAAAGGGCTTTTGACGTAATCTATTTCCCACAGTTTTTTTGACGTCATAGAGCGCAAATCTATCTCGTAGAGGTCGTAATAGTTACGCGGAGAGAGGTCTTGCAGCCCTGTTTCGTTGCCGTAACCACCAAAAAGAAGCGCCCGATGTGCGTCTATCATCCCAAATGCGCTCATGTAACGGGGATGTATCCTGTCGCCCGAAAAACGTAACTCGCTCCATTGGCGGTCGTTAAACGAATATTTCATCACGCTGTTTTTGTATTTGTGATGACCGTAGCCGTTGAAGGTATATAAACTTGTGTCGGACGGCACGAAAACCCTGTTATGATGCTGGAAGTGGATATAATTGCTCGTTTTATTGACATTGCCCCAGTCAGCCGTCAAGGTGTCGAATGATGTTATTGTGCTGTTAGCAGGATTAATATCCATATTATATGAATAGCAACGATTGTCAACAGAGTTGTAAATCAGTTGATTGGCATGATAACTTTGCAATTTGCCTGTTACAGGTTTGTCGTATATCAGGGAATATGTTTTAGTATCGTAAATGCGAAAATCTTTCCTGTCGGCTATCGTAATGCTGTTATTAGCATGATTATATGCTATTTGGGGATTAAGACACGACCTTATTTCAAGCCTTTTTTTCCAGAGTGCATGATTGTCGAGCAGCCACGCAGGGTTATCAACACTCGCAAACCGTTGTTTTAATTCATCGTAAACGCCTTTGTCTGTGTGAGCGGCTAATTTCCAATAGTATAGCGGTTTATCTTTGATGTCGTTGATGCGGATGTCGCTGATGGTAACTTTCGGAACATCGGTAGTCGGCATGTCGGGCTTGTCGTTGCGTCCGAAAACGATATGAACGGTCTTAAAATCCTTAATATAAGGTATTTCAAAAGAATAATTCTTACGTCCGACAGTGATATTAGCCGTCTTTTTTTTGACGTCAAACATTATGACGAACGGCACGGAGACAGGTTTTTTCAACGACATCAACTCGTTCACCTGATATTCTACCGGCACTTCATCTTCGGAGTTTATTATCCGCAAATAACTTTCATTCATCAGAAAATCAATGTAATGACTGTTTTGTCCGATGATGCGGAATATATAGCCGAAATTGTAATCCATACGCGGATAGCAAATCAGGTCGAACGACATTTTGAAACCGTCGGGAAACGAAAACGGCTTCGTCGGCGTAAGGTTCAGACTTGTCCGCTTTTCCTGCACCGCCTCAAAAGAAACAAACTCTAACCCATAACTCGAAACCTGCGAAAAACCTTTTAATGAAAAGGCTATCCACATCGCGCCGCTAATGAACAGGATATATAGAGTTTGTTTCTTTCTTGTCATAATGTTATCATAATCGTTAACCACTAACCGTTAACCACTAACCACTACTTCACTTGCTAATCGGTTTGCTTTGTGTAGCGGCGGGTTTAGAGATAGCGTCTCTCATGGAAGTATCGGCTTCGATGTTTTTCATGCGATAGTAGTCCATGATGCCGAGATTGCCGGTACGAAATGCTTCTGCCATTGCTTTGGGTATTTCTGCTTCGGCTTCGATAACTTTGGCACGGGCTTCCTGTGCTTTGGCTTTCATCTCCTGCTCTGACGCTACGGCCATAGCGCGGCGTTCTTCGGCTTTTGCTTGCGCGATGTTTTTGTCGGCTTGTGCTTGGTCCATCTGCAACACGGCGCCGATGTTTTTGCCGATGTCAATATCGGCAATGTCGATAGAGAGAATCTCGAAAGCGGTACCGGCGTCAAGCCCTTTGCGCAGCACAAGTTTTGAGATGCTGTCGGGATTTTCGAGTACGCTCTTGTGGCTTTCCGACGAGCCTATCGACGACACAATGCCTTCGCCTACGCGGGCAAGGATAGTTTCTTCGCCTGCACCGCCTACCAACTGTTTGATGTTGGCGCGGACGGTTACGCGAGCTTTCGCTATCAACTGGATACCGTCTTTGGCTACTGCTGCTACCGGAGGTGTATCTATAACCTTCGGATTAACAGACATTTGCACAGCCAGAAACACGTCGCGACCGGCAAGGTCGATAGCCGTAGCCATTTGGAACGACAAGTCAATGTTGGCTTTCGACGCCGACACGAGGGCGTGTACAACCCGCTCCACATGACCTCCGGCGAGGTAGTGAGCTTCGAGTTCGTCGCGCGTGAGGGTCTTCAAACCAGCCTTGTGGGCTTCAATCATTGCGCGGGTGATAGATCCGGGCGGTACTTTACGGATACGCATCAGGAATAACTGTATCAGCGATATGCTGACGCCCGATACTTTTGCCGAAATCCACATCAGGAACGGCACATAATAGAAAAAAATGCACAGCAGAATAAACGCTGCTCCAATCAATAAAAATAAAAAATAATCCATAATTTCAATAGTTTATAGTTGTTAATAATTCTTAATTTGTAATTTGTAATTTGTAATTTTTAATTCTTAATTTGTAATTCTTTAACAACCACATTATATCCTTCGACACTAACGATTACCACCGCAGTATTTTCGTCAATGAAGTCGTTTAATGATTTGGCTTCAACGGTTATGTTGCCAAACCGAGCCTTGCCGATTGGCATCAATCGCGACAACGTAACTCCCTCATCGCCAACCGACAAGTTCATTTCGCGCGGCGATGTTACTTTCGATTCTATGTCCGTTTTAAGCGAAACCCTGTTGAACGAATTCGACCTTATCAGCCACAAAAACACGCCCGTAAATCCCACCACAGAAGCGGAAAGCGTGATATTACCGGTCGTAGCGCCGCAAGAGTAGGCAAAAACGATACCGCCGATAGCAAACAGCGTTCCCGCTACCCCTGCTATCGTGATGCCGGGCAGCAAAAATATCTCCGCTATCAGCAGAAATATTGCCATCGCCATCAGAAAAATTATTATTATAATGTCAAGCATAATTGTATTTTATTAATGATTAATGCGCTTTGACAGACTCGGTAACCGGTAGTGGTTTCTCTACTATAAACGGTTTCCGAGCGTTGATATTGTTATTTCGGGACACGTCTAACTCCTCAAACAGCAGTCCTGCAGGCGCTACGATTGAAAAAGGACGTCCTGAATAATAATTAAACAGCATCTCTTCCGACGATGCGCCAAGTATTTTGTTGAAAGCCTTTATGTTGAGGTCAGGAAAAATAACATTTCTGACTAATTCTTCACGACCGTCGGCAACATAGATTCTGTAAACCTCATTATTTTCATGATTTCTTACTATATAGGCATATTCGAGATCTTCTTCTTTAGCTTTATCAAGAAGTTTCTGCTTTAATTCAGTCGATGAAATAGTGTTAGTGCTACTCAGCAACGCATTGCCGGGTGCGGTAATCGAATAAGTAGAAGGTATTCTATGACCTGTCGAGTGCGCAAATTTTAGAGTAGGAGAGCGTCCGACGAGCATATTTCGCAGAATACCATTTTCGATAAGCGTTAACTCGTCGGCAGGCACAACGCCATCCATATCAACCGGATAATATCCTTCGAGTTGATGTCCGTTATATGTTTTCATTCCTGATAATGCCTTGACTGTAAGGCTTCTTGAAATAACTTTTCGGTCTTTTTTCATCTCCAAATCATTGCCTCCACCGAACATAGAATTAGCCGGTTTGCGGGCGGCAATTAAATAATTGTTAAGAAAATAATTCCTGAATATGTGAGCAACAGCCTGATTTTCAAACAATACAGGACCGGTATATGTGTCTTCTATTTTAGTTGCCGCTATGATAGCCAGCAATTTCTCTGCCGTCGCCCGACATGTATCTGTAAACTGCTTAACATCAGGCATATCTTTAAAATTACGATGAATAAACGACACGCGACTCGACAACCGCTGTCCGTCGTCAGTCATAGCCTCAATATTTGCGCCGACAACGTGAAAAGTTGTCGGTATTGCAATACGTGTGCCTTCGGTGTTATATTCGTACACCATCATATTTGTTACGGTCGCACTTACCGACGGCAGTATCAAGTCGCGATATTGATTGAGAACTTCCGACACTTTACTCACATAATCAGCCCAGTACTCGCGGTTGTCGTATGTTTCTTCGGGTGGCAAAATCATCTCTGTCGGCGCAGTCTGTTCCATGTCGGGCAACGCTGCTTCGGCAGGGTCAAGTTGCTTTTGCGCAATAGCCGACAACTTCGTTTCATAAGATTCGGCCGCACGCTTGTAGAGATTATCCAGATCTCGCCAGATATTGACCGCAATGCCGGTATTATCCATGCTGATATTGCGCCCGCTTAAACTAACGCTCGCATTAGTACGCTGATAATCACCGACATACAAATTCGACTGGGCAGTTCTGGTTTTACTGACATTATTAGTTCGCAGCGCTCCGCTTTGTGCATTAACATTGATTTCCCTGACGTCGGCAACTGCATAACTGATGAAGAAAGGCTTTTGTAGATTGTCCCTTTTAAGTGATGCAATGTTGCGGTCAACTTCTGTTTTGATAACGTCAAGGATGTTTTCTGATGAATTAGATGATGTAAGAACCGGTCGCGGCAGCATCGGAGGCAAGTTCGACGTCTTGGCTTTTTTCTGTGTTTCAACGACTTTGACGAAAAGCGACGGAGAGGCACATGATACCGGAATAGTGCCTGATTCGGCACCGCAGAAACCGTTGAAAACCGAATGGTCGTTGCCGCAGGCTATTATCTGTGCGAAAATCGACAGTGGCGTACCTACTACATCCACCCCGCGCACGAGTTCGTCGGGACGACCATCGGTGAAGATTTTATAAACAACTAACGGTTGCACGTTGAAGGCGTTAGGATTATATCTGCCCGTTTGAGTGAAACCTCCTGATACTATGTCAAATACGTACCCGTACTCCTTTCCGGTTTGCTTCAGTTCATCAAGCAAAAGTGTCCGTAATTCGCTGACAGGCTTCGGTTTGGATGATTCAATAACCATATTCGACTGTCTGGACACGGGTTCTCTGTCGATGGATGCCCGCCCATGTCCGTTGGAATGAGGGAAGTTGTCGATCGGGGTGCGACACATCAGGAAATCAGACAGAATGCCGTTCTTAACTACATCTACTCTTTTACCTCTAACACCCTCATCATCAAATATATACGAACCATTGAGCCATAGGTTTCCATATTTCTTCAATGAAGGGTCGAAATAAACGGCCATGTCGGACGGTAAAACCTGCTGTCCGACTTTCTTTTTAAATGTTTGAGCGTCATTTTCTTTCTTCAATCGCGAGCCTTCTATTCTGTGTCCAAAAATCTCGTGGAAAAACACTCCCGCCGCCTGTGATGTCATAATTGCCGGACCGGAGTAGGATTCTGCTGTCGGGGCTTGCTTCAAAGCCGAAAGCATCGTGCTGATAGCGGCGACGTCTTTAAGAATTTCCGCATCCGAGGGCAAGTCTTTCAAATCATTAGCGAAATAGTTCTTATACAGAGGCAGTTCCATTCCGTCTTCGGCTATGGCAACGGCCGAAATTTGTATCCTGCACGAACTCTTGTTGGCGGCAATCATAGTGCCTTCGCTGCTAACAAAATATCTGCGGGTCAAATCTATATCAAAATTGATGTCGCAGTTAGTAATGTCTTTGTTATCAACAAAAACAGCCCCATAACTCTTTAATTTCGCAATCCATTCGGATTCATTGAATTTGAAGTTTTTGAATGGAATAACTGCTTCAACGTATTTTTCCGGCGTCGCCTGTGAAAAATCATCTGATTTGTCTTCCGATTCGACTGTTGATTTGGTGTTTGCCTGAACGCCGGCATACCGCTGGATGGCTGTTTTGAAAACAGCGTCTGTCTTCTCCCAAAACGCTGTTTTGAGCGCATCGGAATTGTCGTTCATAATTAGCTGCATGAAATCCATTTCGGAGAACATCATGCCACCGCTGAAGCCTTTGATTTCGCGCGTGTTGTCCATTTTATAGTCGCCGACGCGCACGTCAACATTTCCGATACGGTTGTGGCTCTCGCTGTTGACCGTCAAATTGGAGAATGATACTGCAAGACGCCGGTTTTGAACGTCATGAACCCTATAAGCAATGTAGTATGCCGGAACAGGTTCGGTTTTCAGTTTCGCAAAGTTCCTGTCTAACTCCGATTTCAGGATGTCGAGGACTTTGTCTTTTGTCTGTGCTGAAATGAGCGAAGTCGTTATCAGCAAAATTGTTAGAATGAATGTTTTCTGTTTCATAAAACTTGTATTTATTTGATGTTTCTATTTTCGGCGTTGCGGGCTTTCTTTTCCTGCTCGGCGGCTTTTGTCATAAGGCTGTACAACTGGTTTTCGGCATGTAAGATTGTCGGCTTCAACTGTTCGCGCGTTGATGCGTTGCCTTTTGTGAATTGAAACCTGATGTCGTCAAGTTTTTTTCGCAAAACGCCAATCTGCTTGTAAAGCGATAAATATCCTGAGTATAACTCTTTGGCTTCGTGGCTTTTAATATCATCCATGTTGTAGCAAACCGTCTTATCATTGACCACAAATATAAAGTCTTGTTTATTCTCTGCTGCTTTTTCTTCCGACTCGGCGTGAGCCTTTTTTATCAACTCGGCATATCCTTTCGCTCCGTCGCGCCATGTATCCTGAATGGACGCGAGTAAGGCGCGACGTCTTATTTCGTCCGATTTAAATGCTTCTATATCAATACGTTTGCGGCTCGGATCGGGAATAAAAAGATACACGCATACTTTGTCTTCCGGCTGATTACGGTCGGTAACAAACCACCCCAGACCTTTTGCCTCGTCGATTACCATCATGTAATCGTTTGCCGTTGAGTTAAACGGCATCCCCATCTGTTCCGGCGCAAGAAAACTGTTATTCGCTGTGTTATAGCGTGTTACGAAAATGTCATAGCCGCCGATTGAGCCATAGCCTTTCGACGCAAAATACATCGTAACGCCGTCGGAAAGCACAAAAGGATAGTTATTGTCGGCTTTGCTGTCGGGCAATAAGGTTTTTTCATCGCCCCATGATGCGTCGTGCATTTTCGATACGGTACCGACCGTAAAGAGGCCGTTTGCAGGACGGGCATAATAGGCTTTGTCGCCTTTCTGATTGACATAAACGGTTGAAAACAAGTCGTTTTCGTTTTTGAAAAAGTCGCTATACATCATCAGTGAGCCGCTTTCGTCGCTCAACCGGTAGGCGTCGAGCATATCGTTTTTAAACACTACAATACTGTCTATAACTTGCACATCTTCAGCCTTTTCCTGCATCCGGTGAAGATTGCGGGCTTTCTCCATCAGCGTCTCATATTCGGAAGTGTCTTCTTTCTTTTTGCGCAATTGTTCAATGTATCCGGCGTACATTTCGGCTGATTCGTCAAACCGGTACTGCTCCGAGTACATCTTCGCTAAATAGAGGTATGAAGCGATTATGTTGCGTTTGTTTGCCGTCATGAGGTATTTTTCGGCGTTCACATAGTCGCCCGTCTCATAACAGCAAACTCCATACCACTGATTATAAGACGAATTTGAAGGCGACTGCTTTACTAATTTCTCGAAAACAGGTTTCACTTCCGCATACTTGCCCTCGCTGTACATCTTCTTCGCACGGTCAAGACTTTGCGCTCCGCACGCCATACATATCATTGATATTAAGATAATTATAATGTTTTTACGTGTCATTTTATACATATTCATCTTACAAAGGTATGAAAAAAAAATTAATTTATCAAATATATCCTGAAAAATTTTTAGCCTCCGTAACTGTGCATCCCGCCGAAAAACATGTTAACGCCGAAATAAGTCATTATTACCGTCAGAAAGGCTAAAATGGTGTATAGATGAAAAAATATCGCACGGCGAAAAATTTTTAGCGTACCGGAGTGCATGGCAAAACCGTAAACAAGCATCGTTATCAGCGCCCAGACTTCTTTCGGATCCCAGCCCCAGTAACGCCCCCACGATACGTTTGCCCACACTGCTCCGATGAAAATACCGGCGGTAAGGGTAAAGATTGCCGGATAAAGCATTATCTGACTGATTATTTGGAGTTTAGCGATATAATCACGACTGTTTGAACTAACGAAATGAAGGATTAACGCGGTGATGCCGTTGAACATCATAAAGGCAAACAGCGCGTAGGAAATCATTATTAATGAGACATGTAAGCTTAACCACGGCGATTGAAGTACCGGAACAAGGCTTGTTATGACAGGGTTCATCGAGCCGATGGATGCGACAAGCAGTGTAAAACCCGACAGCAGCAAGCCCACAGCAGGAAAAAGGTCGTTGCTTCGGCCTGCCGCAAGCGCCGTTGCAAGCGCCGCGACAAGCAATACTAAGGAGATGAAAACCATTGTCTCATAGCCGTTTGAGAGCGGTACATGTTCGGCTATGTACCATCTTCCGGCAATGACGGCTGTAAGCGCTACCGCCGACATGAAGCACGTCAAGCGGGTAATGATGCCGACGATACGCTTCTTTTTGCCAGTTATAAATCCCAGTATGAAAAAGGCAAATGCCAAAAAACCGACCGTAAGATTGACTTTGAAAAGGATACCGGCGGCGTCAAATTTGTTGTACAGTATCTCAATGCGCGTGCGTGAGGGCGAAATAGCGTTCGGCGTGGCACGTTTCTGCTGATAGAGGGCTAATTTGTTGATAATGTTCATTGTAGCCTCGTCGTCGCCGTTTGCTACGGTCTCGGCAAGCATCATCAATCCTTTGTTGATGAAGAGGTTTTCATCCGGCAATGTGTTCGGCGGTAGGGGCAAGGCGCGCCTTGCCCGTACGCTATCATCCGGCGTTATGTCGGGCGGCAGGTCGTTGTCGGAAGCGTACCACCTGTTACCGTCGGGAAAAATCGTCAACCCCGCACCGTTACGCATGCTCATCAGCAGACCGAGTTTCTCGTCGGCCTCGCGCATACCTTTGTGTTCAACAGAC
>JAITHS010000123.1 GCA_031279875.1 Tannerella sp. | reverse complement strand
ATCGTGTCTTTTACCGATTTCACCGCAGGAATAATCCCCTTGTCGGCAGTGTATAATATTGAATTTAAGACGAGTATTTTCACATATTATTAACGTTCGTTTCGGTTTTTTATTGTCATCAAAATCCTGTAAGCAGTTTGTTGTTACATAATTCATAATTTTTATCTATCTTTGCACACTTAAAAACGACAAAAAAATATGAACATTAACAATAAAGACTACTCTAAAAAGTTTATCATTATCATGGTTTTGGCTGTGATAATGTGCTTGTTGATGTTTTTTTTGCCGGAAACGATATTTAATGAGCCGATCAAAAAGGTTGACTTGCTGTCGGACGTTCGCAGCGCCGCACCGACAGTTGAAGAAGATGATTATACGAAGTGGATTGCACACGATGAATATACTAACAACGATCGAAACAATAACGAAAACATCCCCGACCCATTATTGCAGGACAGTATGAAGGCGTCGGCACAAGATCTACAAACCCCTCAACCTCCTCAACCTCCGCAACCTCCTCAACCTCAACTGACGCCGGAACAAATGTTAAACGTTGATATTGAGGACTTTTCGTCCGACCGTCGAGGATTAAGGCATTTCTTTGCGGCTCTCAACAACGCCAACAACATGCAACGTCCCGTCAGGATAGCCTTTCTGGGCGATTCGTTCATAGAAGGCGACATCATGGTAGCCGATTTCAGGCAGCAGATGCAGTCGCGTTTCGGCGGTAACGGTGTCGGTTTTATCCCCATAGAATCGGTTGTAGCGCAATACAGACCGACTATCAAACAGAGCGCTAACGGCTGGAAATCATACTCTATCATCAAAAATTCCAAACAAAAATATGTGCTGTCGGGGATGCTTTTCGAGCCGCAATCAGGTACCGCTTCCGTCAATTTTCAGACTACCGACATGTTTCCGTCATTGCAGGAAGTAACTACGCTGAAATTTATCTATTCGGCTAATAATCAAGCAGAAATGCTTCTCAAACAAGGAGAGGAAACTTTCGCCTACATACTGCCCGAAGAATCAACCGGCGTTACCCAGTATGAACTCAAAGGAACATTCCGACAAGGCACGTTACAGTTTCGTAATGCGCAGGGTCTCAAGGCAATAGGCATTGCGCTGGAAGATAATAAAGGCGTTGTTGTTGATAACTTTTCGCTTCGCGGCAATTCGGGTATCATAATGACGAACCTTGATGCCGTTACATGTCGCAACTTTCAGGAAATACGCCCTTACGACCTGATAATACTGCAATACGGGCTTAACATAGTGAGCGATTCGGTGCGCAATTACACATGGTACGGCAAACAAATGGTTAAGGTAGTAGAACATATCCGTAAGTGTTTTCCGGGCGCCGACGTAATGATAATGGGAGTGTCGGACAGAAGTCATAAACGCAACGGCGAGTACCGTACGATGCCCGGAGTGCCGGCGCTGTTGAAAGCACAGCGACAGACGGCTCAGGACACCGGAGTAACGTTTTGGAGCGTTTTTGCAGCTATGGGCGGACAAAACAGCATGATAAAATACGTAAAGTCAAACTGGGCAAGCAAAGACTATACTCATCTCAATTTCAGAGGAGGAAAAGAAGTCGCTAATGCCCTCTATAACGCATTATTAAAAGAAAAAGAACTGTATGATTCGGAATAAAAACAATATTGCAATAATTGTAGTCGCGGTTTTATGTCTGTCGGGCAGCGGCAACTTCTACGATAACCCTGATAGTAAGGACATTACGCCGAACATATTGCTTGATATGTCAATCGACACCGTTACCTCAAATCTGCCGTTTATCAACGATTCTCTGTGCTATATAACCGACCCGACGCTTACTTTGACGCCTTTTATCAGCGAATTGCAGAAACTTGTCGAAGGTAAGGATACGGTCGTCAATATCATCCATCTCGGCGATTCGCATATTCAGGCAGGGATTCTCTCCGGACGCACTATGAGGCTGCTGCACAGCGCTTTCGGTAATGCCGGACGAGGATGGATAGCGCCTTTTAAGTTGATGCGTCAAAATGAACCGCCCGATTATTTCATCCTCTCCGATGTTAGAAACTGGACTGGCGCAAGGTGCGTTCTGCGCAACAACAAATGTTCGTGGGGTATTGGCGGTATCGGTGTGATGACTGATATTCAGCGTATTAACTTCAATCTTGTTATATCTCCGCGTAACGGCACAGGATACGGTTTCAACAGCGCCATACTCTTTCGCGACAGCGCCGCCGCCGTGATGGAACCTGCTACCGCTTCAATACCTTTAATCGCCGACCTCAAAAAAGGTGTCATGCCGGTTGAAAACATTGTTGCCGACACATTCCTGACTGCCGACCTTACCGATTCACTTCATCTTAAAAGCTTTACGAAAGGTAAATCTCAAAATCTTTACTACGGTTTTATGCTTACCAACGGCAAACCGGGCGTTCTTTACCATTCTATCGGCGTCAACGGCGCAAGATTTATCGACTACACAAATCGCAGTTATATACGCCAACTGTCGCTTCTCAAACCGTCGCTACTGATAGTTTCGCTCGGTACTAACGAATCTTACGGGCGCTATTTCAACGAAGCCGATTTTGAAGCGCAAGTCAATTCGTTCGTCAACCTTGTTCGTGAAGAACTGCCCGACGTTACTTTGCTGATAACCACTCCATTAGAAGCCTACAAACGAAAAGTCAAAAATCAGAAACGCTATTATGAGCCTAACCCTAACATGAAAGCCGTTGCGGATGTATTACGCTCATATTCAGATAGTAATAATATTGCCACTCTCGACATGTACAGTATCGGCGGCGGTCAAAATTCATGTATCAAATGGTTTGAATCGGGAATGTTCGGCAGCGACCATATCCATTTCACTCAAAATGCTTACAGTGAGCAGGGTTCATTGCTTTACAAGGCTTTGATGCGTTCGTTTCTAAATTCGTTTCCAAATAAAAATGGAGAGGAGGTGAGCAGTGTGGAATAATATTCAATCACTATTTAGTAACCTGTCATTCAGCCATTTAGGTGAAGTAATGCAGTATCAGAAAGACGAGCCGCTGATTTTCAGTTCCGGTCTGTTTCTCTTTCTTTTTTTAGGTTTCTTTATGATATACAACGCATTACGCAACAATCGTCGTATGCGTATCATTTATGTAATCCTGTTCTCGCTATATTTTTATTATAAAACGAGCGGTATATGGTTTATACTGCTGATATTCACAGCTTTATCCGACTTTTCGATAGGGCGATTAATTGCGGCTCACCCAAACGGTAAACGGCGCCGATTAGCCCTCGTTACACTCAGTATTTGCGTGAATATCGGGATGTTAATGTATTTCAAATATACTAACTTCATGTATCAGACCTTAATAGGCTTCTGGCATCTGCTCGGAGGCGCTTTGAATGAGCCTTTGCTGCAAGGTTTGGTGTTTGAACCGTTTGATATTTTTCTTCCCGTCGGCATTTCGTTTTTTACTTTTCAGTCGCTGAGTTATACGATAGATGTTTACAGAGGCAGGATACAGCCGGTCGGCAAGTTTACCGACTATCTGTTTTTTGTTTCTTTCTTCCCCGGATTAGTTGCCGGTCCGATTGTTCGCGCCAAAGATTTTATCCCGCAAATGTTTTCCAAGACGACGCTGACGTATAATCGTCTTGGCGAGGCTTTATATCTGATTATCTGCGGTTTATTTAAGAAATGTATCATATCCGACTATATCAGCATCAATTTTGTTGACAGGATTTTCGACGCTCCGGCGCTTTATACCGGCATTGAAAATCTGTTTGGCGTATATGGCTACGCATTGCAGATTTACTGCGACTTTTCGGGCTATTCCGACATGGCGATAGGTATCGCACTGCTGCTCGGATTCAGGTTTAATATCAACTTCCGCTCGCCATATCAGTCGGCAACAATTACCGAGTTCTGGCGGCGGTGGCATATCTCGCTCTCAACATGGCTGCGCGACTATCTTTATATCCCGCTCGGCGGAAACCGTAAAGGCAAATCAAGACAGTATATCAACCTGTTTATCACAATGTTACTCGGCGGGCTGTGGCACGGTGCCGCCTTACGGTTTATACTTTGGGGCGGTATTCACGGCGTAGCGCTGGCAGTCCATAAACTGTGTATCAACTATATAGGTTTCAAGCCTTCGGGCGACAGTATGCAACCATGGCGCCGTACGCTTGGGATAATTTTTACTTTTCATCTCGTCTGTTTCGCATGGATATTTTTCCGCGCCGATTCAATGGAACGAGCAGGACAAGTTATCTCGCAGATATTCACTAACTTCCGTCCCGATGTTATCATTCAACTTATTGTCGGTTACAGAACAGTAATAATCCTTATGGTGATAGGGTTTATACTTCATTTCATACCCGACAAAGTCGATAACATGTTGCGCAACGCAATAACAGTGATGCCTTTATGGTCGAAAGCGCTTCTGATTAGTTTAGTGATATTTATCATAATCCAAATGAAAAGCGCTGATATTGTGCCGTTTATTTATTTTCAGTTTTAATTTTTATCAACGCAGAATTTTCTCGTTGCGGATTATCACAAATAAAAATATTTTTTTTGCTGATTTAAGGCATTATTTTGTATTTGTAGAAAAAAATTCGTACCTTTGCGGCTCGAAAATTAACAATAAACAATTTAAAATTTTAGAAAATGGCAAATTTAGATTTAAGCAAGTATGGTATAACAGGCGCTACGGAGGTCGTTTATAACCCTTCGTTCGACGAGTTATACAATGAAGAAATCAAACCCGAACTGGAAGGGTTTGAAAAAGGTCAGGTTACAGAACTTGGCGCTGTAAACGTAATGACGGGCGTATATACAGGGCGCTCGCCGAAAGATAAATTCTTCGTCATGGACGAAACGAGCAAGGACACCGTGTGGTGGACTTCCGACGACTACAAAAACGACAACAAACCCGTTACAAAAGAAACATGGGCAGAACTTAAAAAACTGGCAACCAAAGAATTGTCAGACAAAAAACTATTCGTTGTGGACGCTTTCTGCGGCGCAAACGAAAACACACGCCTGAAACTGCGCTTCATCATGGAAGTAGCATGGCAGGCTCATTTCGTTACCAACATGTTCATCCGCCCGTCGGCAGAAGAATTAGATTCGTTCGGCGAACCCGATTTCGTAATCATGAACGCCTCGAAAGCCAAAGTTGATAACTTCAAAGAACTCGGACTCAACAGCGAAACGGCAGTTGTTTTCAACCTGACAGAAAAAATTCAGATTATCCTCAACACATGGTACGGCGGCGAAATGAAAAAAGGCATGTTCTCATACATGAACTATCTGCTGCCACTCAAAGGAATCGCCTCAATGCACTGCTCGGCAAACACCGACCTCGAAGGCAAATCATCTGCAATCTTCTTCGGACTTTCAGGCACAGGCAAAACCACTTTAAGCACCGACCCGAAACGTCTGCTTATCGGCGACGACGAACACGGATGGGACGACGAAGGCGTGTTCAATTTTGAAGGCGGCTGCTACGCCAAAGTCATCAATTTGAGCAAAGAAGCCGAACCCGACATCTACAACGCAATCCGCCGCGACGCTCTGCTCGAAAATGTAACTGTTGATAAAGACGGCAAAATAGACTTCACCGACAAATCAGTAACCGAAAATACCCGCGTTTCGTACCCAATTAATCATATCGAAAAAATCGTTAAACCGAAATCGAAAGGGCCTGCCGCACAGCAAGTTATCTTCCTCTCGGCCGACGCATTCGGAGTATTGCCGCCGGTATCAATACTGACCCCAGAACAGACACAGTACTATTTCCTGAGCGGCTTCACAGCCAAACTCGCAGGCACAGAGCGCGGTATCACAGAACCGACGCCAACTTTCTCGGCATGTTTCGGCGCCGCTTTCCTCTCTCTGCACCCCACAAAGTACGGCGAAGAATTAGTTAAACGGATGAACAAATCAGGCGCAAAAGCATATTTGGTCAATACCGGCTGGAACGGCAGCGGCAAACGTATCTCTATCAAAGACACACGCGGCATAATCGACGCCATCCTCGACGGTTCGATAGACAAGGCGCCGACAAAGAAAATCCCGTATTTCGACTTTGAAGTACCAACATCTTTGCCCGACGTTGACCCGAAAATCCTCGACCCGCGCGACACTTACGCCGACGCTGCACAATGGGAAACAAAAGCACAAGACCTCGCAGGTCGCTTTACCAAAAACTTTGCCAAATTTACCGGCAACGAAACCGGCAAAGCACTTGTTGCAGCAGGGCCGAAACTGTAATCTTATTATTCTCTACAAAAAAGTATATTGCATATTATATGAATTTTTAGTTTGATTGAAGACGGCTTCACCAAGGTGTTGGTGAAGCCGTCAAATTTTTTTTTGAAAAAAAATGTTTTTTTATTTGGATATTTAAAAAAAATGTTTTACCTTTACCGCGATTTTCTTGCGTTTTTTTAACTTTTTTTCAATCAAAAATACAGAAATATCTTGAAAAAATATTTGTTTGAAACCATAGTAACGCTTCTATTATCTTCCTGTATATCAGAAGATAAATATATCATTGAAGGACGAATGTCGAACCTCGAAAGTACGACACTTTATGTCGTATATGAAGGTTACGACAACAATGCCGTCGATACTTTAGAATGCAACGAAAAAGGTCATTTTCATATCTCCCGTGAAACCGGCGACGAAATAAGCGAGATAAACATCTATTACAATGACAAAAAAAATGTCATAACGGTTTATCCTTCTTCCGGCAAAACAGTCGAAATCGACGGCGACGCACACTATCCGCGCCTGACGGAAATCAAAGGAGGAGAAGTAAACAACAAACTGACGCAGTTTAAGATGAAAGCAGCGGCTCTACTCAAAGAACAAACTGATATTGAGAACAATACAAGCGGATCTATGACACCGCAGTTAGTCAATGTACAACACGAAATACGCCGTTTGGCACGTAATTTTATCATTGATAATCCCAAAGAAGAAGCATCCGTGATATTGATTTCGGAATATTTTTCGCGGCCGGAAGATATACCGCAAGCAACCGAACTGCTCGCCGTACTTGCGCCCGAACTCAAAGACAACGCCACCGTTAAAACACTGAAAGCAGAAATAGAACAAGCCAAAACAACGATAGCAGGCGCCAAAGCACCGTGGTTCAGCGTTATGAATATCGATGGAACGGCAATTTCGCCTGCATCTTTTATCAATAAATACTGGATAATAGCCTTCACTGCGTCGTGGTGCGACATGTGCCGTACGGAAGTGCTGATGCTCGACCGTATTAGCACCGAACATTCGCGCGATTCGTTAGATATACTGCTCGTAAGCCTTGACGATAACGCAAAAGATCTGCGGGAAATGATGAAATCCGACACCCTGAAATGGAACCTCGTTTGCGATTCCGCAGGACAGGCAATAGATATTTTTGAGAAATATAACGTAAACTATATGCCCGACTGCTATATGATTGATAAAGATGGTATTATACGACTGCGTACTGCTAACGGTACGGAATTGAAGAATACTGTTGATGAACTTATGAGATAATATGTTAGTAAAGACCTTCTCCGCCACCGTCAACGGCATTTCCGCAACATTAATAACGATAGAGGTAAGTTGCTCAAAAGGAGTATCATACTTTTTGGTCGGGCTTGCCGACGTATCGGTACGCGAAAGCCACGAACGGATAGTTTCAGCCCTGCATTTCAGCGGCTACAGTTTTCCTAACAACCGTATTGTCATCAACATGGCTCCAGCCGACATCCGCAAGGAAGGCTCAGCCTATGACCTGCCGCTCGCTATCGGTATCCTTGCAGGGGCAGGAGAGATAAGCGCATCTCTGTTAGATAAATATCTGATAATGGGAGAATTATCTCTTGACGGCAGTTTGCAACCCGTCAAAGGCGCGTTGCCGATTGCTATTAAAGCGCGCGAAGAAGGTTTCAAAGGCTTCGTACTGCCGCAACAAAACGCCTGTGAAGCGGCAGTAGTTGATAATCTGGAAGTTATCGGCGTATCAAACCTCAAAGAAGTCATAGAGTTTTTTGGCGGCAAACGTGTCATTGAGCCGACGGTCGTTGACACGCGGGCAGAATTTTTCGCTAAACAACATCATTACGACGTCGATTTTTCGGACGTCAAAGGTCAGGAAAACGTCAAACGGGCATTAGAAGTGGCAGCCGCCGGAGGGCATAATCTTATTATGGTAGGACCGCCGGGCAGCGGTAAATCAATGCTCGCCAAGCGTTTGCCGACTATATTGCCTCCGCTGACACTTCAAGAAGCGTTAGAAACTACCAAGATACACTCCGTAGCAGGAAAGGTAGGAGAGCGCACCTCGCTCATCTCGCAAAGGCCGTTTCGCTCGCCTCATCATACTATTTCCAACGTAGCGATGGTCGGTGGCGGTTCTTTTCCGCAGCCGGGAGAAATAAGCCTCGCGCACAACGGAGTGCTGTTTTTAGACGAACTGCCGGAATTTAACCGCGCCGTCCTCGAAGTGCTGCGGCAACCGCTCGAAGACCGGCTAATCAACATCTCACGAGCTAAGTTTACCGTTGAATACCCCGCCGGTTTCATGCTCGTTGCGTCGATGAACCCATGCCCTTGTGGGTATTACAACCATCCGATAAAGCCCTGCGTTTGTCCGCCCGGAGCAGTTCAGCGTTATCTCAACCGCATTTCCGGGCCGCTGTTAGACCGTATTGATATTCATATCGAAATAGTGCCAGTGCCGTTCGACAAGATTTCGGAAGTATCGGTTGCAGAGCCGAGCGTCGATGTGCGCAGTCGTGTGATAGCCGCTCGTGAGATACAACGTCTGCGTTTTGCCGATGCTGTCGGCGTTTACTGCAATGCCCAGATGAGTTCGAGACAGTTACGCAAATATGCCGTGCCCGACACAAAAGGATTGGCAATCCTCGAAAACGCGATGAACAAACTCAACCTGTCAGCCCGCGCTTATGACCGTATCCTCAAACTCTCGCGTACCATCGCCGACCTCGAAGGAGCGTCCGACATTCTCTCGCACCACCTCGCCGAAGCCATCAACTACCGCAATCTCGACCGCGAAACGTGGGGAAGTTGAATAGAATTAAAAATTAAAAATTACGAATTAAAAATTACGAATTAAAAATTAGCGAACCGCTACAAGATTTTCCCGATTTTCCATATGACTAACATATCCCGCCCCAAACCAAAACAGCCACGGTATAAGAACCGACAGCCCATAAAACAGCACCGCGTGCCGGTAGCCGCCGATAATTGAATTTACTTTTACGTTGCTCATATTGTTTAATTTATTTGAGCGCAAAAGACTAATTTCCTCCTGCGGCGACGATTTGTTTGGCGAAAAACGGTTTGCCGGTGTTGGTAACGCCTTCTATTATTATTCTATAGCGGGAATTTACGTCGGCGGTATAGAATTTGAATGCCGCACGACCTTCGGTTATTTTGACGTCAGGGTTCCAGTAAATCGTTGTGCGCAGGTCTGATTTTTTATTGGCGACGGCT
>JAITHS010000097.1 GCA_031279875.1 Tannerella sp. | reverse complement strand
GCCGCCCACAATCCAAGCAGCAGGTAGAATATGTTTTTGATCAGATCGTTAGTCTCGACGGTTGACGTAAAGAACTGAATACGATAGTATTTACCGTTTTGTGTGCAATAAAACGCGGAAGTCAGCATACGCACCTCCTCGTCTTCAAGTTCGGTAGAAAAATATACTTGTGTGGTAGAAAAATCTTCTATGATATTTTCGGCTTCTTCAAGTGTTATTTCGCTGATTATCAGGTTGAGAGGTGCATCTCGTTCCATATCTTCCACAAAACCGGGAAGACGGTTTGATTTGGCGATAAATTCCTGTTTAAGATTTGACAGCCCCTCGTCGTTGCCGTCGTGTATCTCTTTCATTTGCAGAAACAAGTATATTGCCGACCAGAGAAATACTATGGCGGTAAAAAAGAACGCAAAGCGAAGTGTCAGATAATTAATCAGTTTCATACCGTAAGTTTATAACCGGAGCCGTAGATATTTTCGATTATAATATCGGAACCACTGTCTTTCAACTTCTTACGCAGATTTTTCACTTGTGAATAAACGAAATCAAAACTGTCTGCCTGATCAATATTGTCTCCCCAAACGTGTTCTGCGACCGATTCTTTGGTAATGAGGCGATTACGATTGGTAACGAAAAACGAAAGCATATCAAATTCTTTACGGTTGAGGTGTAGCGGTTCGCCGTTGACGTAAACCTGCCGCTCGCTGAAATCGACCGATGAATTGCCGAATATCAGCATATCGCTGCCACCCAGTTGTTTACGCCTCAAAACGGCTTTGATACGTGCGTGCAGTTCCGACAGGTGAAAAGGTTTGGTCAGGTAGTCGTCGGCGCCTGCGTCAAGACCTTTTACTTTGTCGTCCAATGAGTTACGCGCTGATATGATGATGACGTTGCTTGCTTTACCGTCGCGTTTCATTTCGTCGAGGATTTTCAGTCCGCTACCGCCCGGAAGCGAGATGTCGAGCAGGATGCAATCGTAGTCGTAAACGAATGTTTTCTCGCAAGCAGTTTGAAAGTTATCTGCTTTCTCGACTACATATTTTTCGGTCATCAGGAACTCTTCAATAGCTTTTGCAAGTTCTGTTTCATCTTCGATAATGAGAATTTTCATTGTTTTTTCGTGCAAAAGTAATAATTTTTTGTTAGAATACAGCCGAGCAACTTACTCCAACGACGTGATTATAAGCGAACGGAGAAATTGTTAACTGTTTGCTGTTGAATATTTTTTGATATACCGGCAACATCAGATACGCCAGTTCAACGCTTGCGATGCCTACGCCTGCACCCGTCATGACGTCGCTAAACCAGTGTTTGCGGTTTACAATCCGCATCGTTCCTGTGGTCAAAGCAATGGCGTAGCCGGTGGCGACTATCCATGGCGCCGTTGTGCGATACTCGTGATAGAGGATATGTGCTCCGAGAAAGGCATTTGCGGTATGTCCTGATGGGAACGAGAGTAAGTTTGAGCCGTCGGGACGCTCCGCGCCAGTAGTTCGTTTTATGACTTGAATGGTACCGAAACATAACGCACCCGCCGTGATGTGTACCAACGTTCTGTCTAAAATGCTGTTAGTTGCCTTAACACCAAATAAATCAGGCAAATAAACGGCGGCATGCGGTGCGTATTGGATTTTGTCGTCGAATGAGAAACGGCGGCTTACATTTTTGGATATGACGTGATCTATTTTACGGTCAAACTCCTGAAAACCATTGTCTAATCGCGTTATTACACCATACGAAATAAACGTCGCAGCAGTAGCATAAGCCCAAGTGCCTTTCGGCAGTTTGGGCTTTGCTGTAATGCTGTCCTGTTGCGCATACACCAACTGCGCACTAAGAATAAAGATAAGTACAGAGGCTTTGAAACGCATCAGTCATCAATTCCGCGAAACGCACCGTCTTTTGAAAATCGGATATCTAAACCGTTTGAGAGTTCGATTTCGTAACCGTAATTTTCCTTGTTTACTTCCACAATTTTTGCTTCGGCAAATTGTCCTGATAAATACGTGTTTATCCCATCAGGAAGAAGTGTAAGAACGCTTTCGGGAATCGGTTTGAGATGACCGTCAACGTCGTCCCAATCGCCCGATTTGAGGAAATCAACCTCAAAACCGTTAGCGAGGTGAACGGTATAATCGGTCGAAAACGCTTCTTTGTCTCTGATAATCAGCGAAACTTCGACGCCACGAAAATGAGTGTTCAAAAATTCGCGACTCATCTGCGGAAGTTCATTTGTCGTAATAGCCTCTTCATTTTCACACGATTGAAACACAACGGCGGCAATCAAAAATAATCCTGCAAAAAAAATTATTGTCTTCATAAAATATTGAATTTTAATAAATTAATTGTCATCAATATCCGAAACAACTGTGCCATCGCTGCGGATGAGCATTTTTACATCGAAATCATTGAGTTCCATCTCAATACGATAGAGAGTCTCACTGCCGCGAATGATTTTGTCCAAATCCTCAAAACGAAACTTCGGATGTCGGCTTTCGGCGGCATTTTTCACTACCGCAGGCAATTCGCGAACGGAAATTTCATGCTCCATCATCAACAGATTGGCATTCATGTCGTAGAATGCTTCATAGTCAATGTGTTTGATTTCAAACTC
>JAITHS010000096.1 GCA_031279875.1 Tannerella sp. | reverse complement strand
CTTGATTGCGCCGCATACAAGGGTTGTTGCCGAAAAACCGCTTGCAGGGTTTAAAACCACTGCAAGGGTTTAAACCAATGACGAATGCCATGTAAACCGCTACGTTCCTTTTTTTATTTGCGGATTCTTAATTCTTAATTCTTAATTCTTAATTTTTAATTTCCTCTGTTTCTCGGATGATGTTCGATGATTTCGCGGCGAAGCATTTCGCGGTCGATGTGAGTGTAAATTTCAGTAGTAGTGATACTTTCGTGTCCGAGCATCATCTGAATGGCACGCAGATTGGCGCCGCCTTCGAGCAGATGAGTAGCAAAAGAATGTCGAAAAGTATGCGGACTGATTGTTTTAGTAATACCTGCGATATGCGCTAATTCTTTGATGATATGAAACACCATAATCCGCGTCAGAGGAGCGCCGCGACGGTTTAGAAACAGCACATCTTCATCTTTCTTGACCGTTTTGAGGCCATTGCGGTAAGGAAGATAATTGCGAATATCGTGCAGAGCGCTGTCGGAAATCGGCACAATACGCTGTTTGTTGCCCTTGCCGATAACGACAACAAACTGCTCATCGAAGTAAATATCCGAATATTTTAACGTTACTAACTCCGACACCCGCAAACCGCAACTGTATAACACTTCAAGCATGGCTCTGTTGCGATGCCCTTCCGGTTTCGACAAGTCGATAGCATTAATCATGCCGTTAATTTCATTGACAGTCAGCACATTGGGCAGATGAAGCCCTGTTTTCGGACTTTCGAGCATCTCGGTAGGGTCGGTTTGAATATATTTTTCAAGCAGCATGAAGCGGAAAAACGCTCTCAATCCCGAAATAACCCGCGCCTGCGACCGCGCCGAGATACCCGCGTCGCACAATTGGGCTACAAACTGCTGCAAATCGGAATATTGAAGCGTAAGAATATCGGCTTCGGGAGTGTTGTCAACAAATTGCAGCAGTTTGTTGAGGTCGTCGATATATGACGTAACGGTGTTATTCGTTAAACCCTTCATCAAACGCAGATAAGCCGTATATTTTCCGGTCAGCATTATGTAGTCCATCTTACTTTCCTGTCGGCGGTTCTTTCAGTGTGCCTCCCTGATTATATTGCTGATTATTAGGTAATCCCTTTACTCCTACTCCTTCGGTCATCAAGGCTTTCAGTTCGGGGAGATAATTCTGATATACGGCGCGTGGAAGAGCGTTATGTTTCTTGCAGATTGACGCCGCCATGCCTACAACCTCGCCCAACATGCCCGTTGTACGCATCACTCTGATAGTGCCGAGCGCTACGTGCGTAACGCTGATGTTTCTGCCTGCCATGAAAAGATTGTTTACATTGCGCGAATAAAGGCAGCGATACGGCACGGGATATGGGTAGATAGTGTTGTGCGTGGCTATGGATTTAAATTCCGCATTGGGGAAATTAGCCGTATTTTTAGGGTCGGGATAATGAAGGTCTATCGACCATGTCGTAGCAGCGGTGCCGTCATCATAAACGACATATCCGGTAAGGTCGCTTTCTTTAAGGATATAGTCGCCGAGCAGACGTCGCGATTCGCGTTTGCCCGAAACGTATGCCACCCAGCCGAGAGCGCGGTTCTTGTAAGCGTCGTTTTCTTTCATCCCGTTTTTGAGATAGCTCCAATTGGAAAACACTACTAACAGTCCGTAATCGCGAATGCGTTCAAAATCATTGATTTGGTCGTAGTTCATACCTGTTTCCCACGTCCATTCGCCCATGTTAACCTTTTCGCAGTTTTTGTCGTTAAACTCTACTCCGTAAGCGAATTTCGGGAAGCCGACAGGTTTTCCCTTATCTTCCGAATACCACTGAACGGAAGCGCCCATCGTCATTTTGTCGGCTTGTTCGGGGGCTGTTTTTTCGCCGAAATCGGCTCTGCTTTCGCGTCCCATGTTGAAGTCGGCGCCTGCGAGAAAGCCTATCGTGCCGTCACCGGTGCAGTCGGCAAAGAGCGGTGCATTAAACATCAATTCCTTGCCTGTCTCAATATGTTGAGCCACGACGGTTCTGATTTTTTGTCCGTCCGTTTCTACTTTCAACGCCCGCCACGGAGCAAAAAGCGTGATATTTTTCTCTTTGGCGATGGCTTCGGCTTTCTTTTCATCTTCATAATTAGCGGCCGGTTGAGCGTTACCGCCTTTGGTTGGTCCCCATTCTTTTTGCAGATTGCCGAGTTCGGGATATTGACCTACGGAGATACGTCCGCCGAGGTGTACGCGGATTTCGGAACTGTTGTTGCCGCCCAAAACGGGACGGTCGTTGATGAGAGCGACCTTTAAACCAAGTCTTGCAGCAGAAATGGCAGCGCTCATCCCCGCTATTCCTGCGCCTACGACTACAAAGTCGTACTGACCGGCGCTTTCCGGCATATCGGGCATTTTGAGCGCCTTACGCCTGAATGAGTTAAGCGCAGACACATCTGTCGGCGGTATTTTGCCTTCTTCGGTAGTGAAATAAATCGCGTCGCAACGACCGTTGAAACCTGTCAGGTCGTGTAACGAAACCGTTATCTGCGGCTTTTTGGCTGTTATTTTGCCTGCCGCTTGCCAGAGCCACTCGGTACCGTCGCAGCCGAGTGGCGATGAAAGTCGCTTATTATCAACAGTAAGTTGAAACTGTCCCGGACCTTTGCCTTTGTGCCACGGCGACGTCCAGTTGAAAGTGCGTACATAAATAAAGTACGTTCCCGCTACCGGCAAGGTAATCTGCGTTGAAGCGTCGTCAACGGGCGTCCCCATACCGTGAGCCATGAGGTATGGCGACCCCATGAGATCCATAAACTGCTGGTCAACAACCCAGCCTCCTTTGTTGGTGAAACTTTCCGCTTCAAGCAGATAATCGGCCGCATGTAAGCGACATGCCGTTAAAAGGCAGAATAAGAAGATTTTTATTTTCATAATCGTCAATATAAGCCGCAAAGTTACGATTTTTTTTCTACATAAATCTTAATTAATTCTAAAAAATAGTAAATGCACAGTCTAAAATTAGGAATATTCAAAAAAAAGCAGTACCTTTGCAGCCGATTTATATTGATAATAATAGTTGTTTAGCACGACTTATTAAATTTTAGAACGATGAATAAAAGAAGAAGCATGCGCTTCAAGTCGTTATTGTTTAGCAGTTTAGCATTAATTGGAAGTACGACATTGACAAAAGCGCAAATGAATTGGGGCAATGCCCTGATGTATTGGGGCGAAAACAAAACACTCACTAATATCGCATTTAGTGGCAGCCCAACAGTGAAAATATCCGACGAACGTACTATTACGGTCAAAGATGTTACAACTCACTCTCATTCTCTCACCAAACTTGGTGACGGAACGCTGGCTATTGACAGCGTTAATCCGTTGTGGGACGGCGATATCGTCTATGGCAGCAAAACAGACAGCATCGTCCTGCTGGGCGCAATAGGGGCTTATGTGAACGATTCTATCGGTTACAGGTATGTAGGAAATATCAAAGGCTCTCTTGATTCGCTTTGCCTGTTTGTTATAGCACAAAACGACACAACAAAGCAAACGTTTATGACTGCAAATTACGTCAATAGCGACTCGATGAGGTTTGACGTCCGCAGCAATTCTTACGCACGTTTCGAGAAGAGTTCCCGCGTGCTGGCAGCGCATATCAATCTGTACAGTCAAGGAACGGTTTATGTCGAAGGATTGAAAAATCTCGGCGGCGTGATGGCGGCAGTCAGCGGCGGACGTATTATAACAGGCGATTCAATACCTGTAAACGGTCTTCCCGACGTAGCGTTTTTTGACAAACAGCGTAACGGTTTCGGCAACGATGCTATCGTTTTGGCCGAATCGGCAGTCTTGCAGGCAGGCGTTTACGGCGGCCCTTCGCTTATCCGTGCCGACGGAAATATCAAGCATGACGGTATCCTCGAAATCGACGTTTATAATCCTAATCAAAATTATGGCCTGACACAAAACGCCGAAACGCCTGCGTGGAATGTTAACAAGCCTTTTTCCGATAAGGTGCAGATTGATTCCGGTCAGTATGTTTTCGACGACCATGCGCAAATCAAACTTGCTTTCAATGATATGACGGCGATACAGAACTATCTGACCGACAGCACAGAGTATTATCTTCCGGTGATAATGTTTCGCTATGCCGATAATGCTTATCCGTCGTCGTCAACAATTGTTGACAAACAGAAAGTAAATGTATCCCAAACGTTACCCGGCTGGAGGCTCTCTTTCATCGAAGGTAACGGTACCGCTAACACCGTAACAGGCTGGGGCTATGTATATTTCAAGCGTGTATTGATGACCAAAGATGCGTCGCTCAACAATGAACCTGTCAACAACGGCTCTTACCCGAATCCCGTAGCCGTATTGTTCCGTGATACGATAGAATATACCGTAAAAGGCATAAATGCAGGTACTTCCGCCGGTATGCTCGTTATCCGCGACACTCTGCCTGCTTATATGGAATATGCGCCTAACACTCATACGGAATCAATAACCGCGCAATCGTTTAATCACACGCAGCCTACAAAGGGCGGAGTAACTTATGATGCTCTCGAATGGATATTTGACGGCGTCGCAGCCGACCAAACGGTAACAGTAACCTACAAGGCTACACCGGCAGCAGGCGCATGTGCTTCGCAGGCGCTCTTCGTCAACGTCGCACTCGTGTCTTATCCTAACAACGCAACCTCAATTACAGCCAAAACCAATGCTACCTATCATCAGGGCGCGGGAGTGGCGGTAGTAACATTCTCGGCAGCAGTAGGAGGCTTTGTGTTCGGCGCTACACCGCAAGCAGTTGATTTCAGTACCACCGTGAGCCGTAATGTCGGCGTCGTAGCCGAAGATGGCTATAACTTTGCAGGATGGAGCCACGACGAATACTACTCAATGAAAGGTGAACTGGTGCCTGCCGCACAAGGTATTATGAGCCTCGATACATTAACTATATACGGCAACGTAGAACTGCGAGCCGAATTTGAGATGGCAGAAGAAGAAGACCATAGCGCAACGGATAATGAACAGGTAGTTGAAAAGAAACAGAAAAACCGTGTATGGGCTAACGGCAATACGCTGTTTATACAGTCCGTCAAGCCCGGCTCAACAGCCCGTATCCTCACTACCGACGGCGTAACCGTCCGCATCCTCACTCTGCACGACACATCTGTCAATAATGTTACATTAAAATCAGGTGTCTATTTCGTTACGATTGATGATAATCCCGGACATAAGATTGTAATCAAATAAGGTTTTACGTTTCGACGCCGTATCCCAAACCCTTGCAGTGGTTTTAAACCCTGCAAGTGGTTTTAAACCCTGCAAGTGGTTTTAAACCCTGCAAGCGGTTTTAAACCCTTGCAGTGGTTTTAAACCCTGCAAGTGGTTTGTAGAAAGCAGAAGGCACCACGTCATTGGTAGGTACGAATACCCTGTTCAATTTTTTTACTCGTTCTATAAATAATCTCAAAAACTTTCGCTATCTTTGCACATCATAATTCATAATTCATTTACTCATGTTGTTACAAAAGCGAAAATATCCTATCGGCACGCAAGATTTTGAAAAATTGCGGCAAGGCGGTAATGTATATGTTGATAAAACAATGTATATTGAAAAATTGTTACAAACAGATGCTCCCTATTTCCTTTCGCGTCCGCGTCGCTTCGGGAAAAGTCTGTTTCTTTCTACGCTGAGATACTATTTTCAGGGCAGAAAAGACCTTTTTTGAGGGGCTTTATATCGCCGAAGTAGAAAAAGAATGGGCGGAATATCCTATTTTTCATATTGATTTTAATTATTCGGATTATCAGAATTTGGAAGGTTTAAAATCGGTGATTGACAGCAATTTGCGCATCATAGAAGAAAAATGGGGGAGAGATGAAAAAGACACGGAATTTCCGATTAGATTCAGGTCGGCAATCCGCCGCGCCGCCGAAAAAACAGGTAAAGGCGTAGTCGTTTTAATTGACGAATACGATAAACCGCTACTCAACACAATGGAAAATAAAGCATTGAACGAGCAATATCGAGGCATTCTCAAAGGCTTTTACGGCGTTCTGAAAGGCGAAGATACAAATTTGCAATTTACATTTATTACCGGCGTTACAAAATTCAGTAAAGTAAGCATTTTCAGCGATTTAAATCAGTTGAA
>JAITHS010000077.1 GCA_031279875.1 Tannerella sp. | reverse complement strand
ATTATTTCCTACCTCGCAATGACGAATGCCCTGTACGTTCGTTTTTTCTCCAGATTGCTTCGTCAGACTTGCATTTACATCCGTCGGAGAGCATCTTACATCAGCAAAACTTGCATTTACATCCGTCGGAGAGCATCTTACATCAGCAATTTATTCTTTTATTATGGCATTCATTCCTTTTGAGTATTTCTTTTTGAATTTAGACATACTATTTTCGTCGGTGTAATAAATTAAATATTCTATTTCAGGGAAATTTTGATACTTTCACACAAACAAAAAAAACTTTTTTTTGTCATTATAAAAAATATGACTACCTGTGCGGCGAGTTTATAAATTAATTTAGAAAGAAAATGAAAAAAATTTTGTTATTCTTAACAGCAATTTGCTGCGTGTTTCTACTGGATTCATGTAAATCCAAACAGAGCAATTACAAGACAGCCTACGAAGAAGCCAAGTCTAATCACGGAGTAGAGGAAGAGATTATTGACGAGGACGAAGACATTGACGAAGTGCTGACCGAAGAAGAAGTATCTTACGAATCGGTTAAGCCGGAAAAAGTCAAACCCGTTTCGGGCGAAAACAGTTCGGTTTTGAAGAAATACTCTGTCGTAATCGGCAGCTTCAAAAACCGCACCAATGCTTACAACATGAAAGACAGGATGGTAGCCGAAGGCTATTCGCCCGTCGTTGCCGAAAATGAGTACGGCATGTTGCGCGTCATCGTAACGAGTTTCGACAGCAAAGCCGACGCCGCACGCAGCCGCGACAGCATCAAGGCTAAGTTTAAACCTAACTTTCAGGATGCCTGGCTTTTAGAGCGCCAATATTAAATGGTTATTAAGGAGAATTATCTTCTTCAATCGCACAATACGTTTCATATTCCTGCCCGCACACGCTGGTTTGTAGAATATGATAATGTAGATGAATTGTGCCGTATCATAAGCGACGAATACTTTCAAGAGTGTTCGTCGCTTCATATCGGCGAAGGCAGTAACTTACTGTTTATAAACGATTTTAACGGCATAATACTGCATTCACTAATTAAGGGAATAGATATAGCCGAAGATTTGCAGGACGATGTTATTGTGCGTATCGGAGCAGGAGAACGCTGGGACGATGTTGTAGCGTGGGCTGTTGACGCCGGTTACGGAGGAATTGAAAATCTGTCGCTGATACCGGGTGAAGCCGGCGCGGCAGCAGTGCAAAACATCGGAGCCTATGGCGCTGAAATTAAAGATGTTATATTCTCCGTTGAAGCATACAACCGGCTTACAGGCGAACTTCAACTTTTTAGTCAGCCCGATTGCTGCTACGGCTACCGGCACAGCAAGTTTAAAAACGAAAACGACCCTTATATCGTTACATACATTAATATAAGGCTAACGAAAAAGCCCGTCTTCAAACTCGACTACGGCAACATTATCAGCGAAATGAACGGCATCACACCGTCGTTATCGTCGGTACGCGATGCTGTTATACGCATACGCCAATCCAAACTGCCCGACCCTGCAACACTTGGCAATGCCGGAAGTTTCTTTATCAACCCTGTGGTAGATAAGTCGGTATATGAAAATCTCAAATCGTCGTATCCCGACATGCCATCCTACCCTATCGCCGACGACGCCGCTAACAAAATCAAAATCCCTGCGGCATGGTTGATAGAGCGTTGCGGTTTCAAAGGCAAGCAAGAAGGCAATGCAGGCGTGTATGACCGGCAAGCGTTAATAATTGTTAATCACGGTGGCGCTACCGGAGAAGAAATCGCCGCCTTTGCCGACAAAATCATCGCCGCCGTTAACACTCGCTTCGGCATAACAATTAAGCCGGAAGTGAGATCTGTGGCAAGCAACACTTTTTAACATTATTTTATTATGAAAAAACTTTTATTCTTATTATCAATATGTTTCCTTGCGGGATGCTCGCAGACGGAGCATTTTATTTCCGACGGTAAATATCTCCGTCAAACCCAAGAGCGTTTAAAAGAAAAACAGACTTTCTTTGCCGACAAATCACTGTTTGAAGTCGTTAAAAGCGATTCTTTAACATCCGTCGAGCGCGAAGCATTGACGTTCCTCTATGCTTACATGCCGATCGGCGACGTAACCGACTATAACGGAGAGTTTTATCTCCGTAACGTGCGCGCTTCACTCGCCACTCGCGCCGAGATGACGTGGGGAGCGACTATACCGGAAGACGTATTCAGGCATTTCGTGTTGCCTATCAGGGTCAACAACGAAAATCTTGACGACAGCCGCATCTCGTTTTACGGCGAACTGCGCGACAGAGTAAAAAATTTGTCGCTTGCCGACGCCGTTCTTGAAGTAAACCACTGGTGCCACGAAAAAGTTGTCTATGTACCGTCGGATTCGAGGACGAGTTCGCCGCTGGCATCGGTCAAGTCGGCTTACGGACGCTGCGGCGAAGAATCGGTCTTTACCGTTGCAGCGCTACGCTCTGTCGGCATCCCCGCTCGCCAAGTATATACCCCGCGCTGGGCGCATACCGACGATAATCATGCGTGGGTTGAAGCGTGGGTTGACGGCAAATGGTGTTTCATGGGAGCCTGCGAACCGGAGCCGGTGCTTAATCTGGGATGGTTCAACACACCCGCTTCACGCGGTATGCTGATGCACACAAAAGTATTCGGCGACTATTACGGACCGGAAGAAGTAATGGAACGAACTGCCTGCTACACAGAGATTAACGTTATCGACAACTATGCTCCCACAGCACGCGCCGTCGTAAAAGTTACAGACAAAGACGGAAAACCCATCCCAAACGCATTAGTAGAATTTAAAATCTATAACTACGCCGAATTTTATACCGTAGCCCGCAAAACGACCGACGCTTCGGGAGAATGCTTTCTCACCGCCGGACGCGGAGATATGGTAGTTTGGGCAACGGACGCAAGTTCAAAGTTCGGTTACGAAAAAGTATCGTTCGGAAAAGATGATGCCGTTACCGTAATATTAGACAAAACGCCCGACAATGCTCAAACGCTTGAATATGACATCATTCCGCCGTCGGAAGGCAGTAATCCGGTCGTTGTTACCGACGAGCAGCGCGCCGCCAACAATCTGCGCCTCCAATACGAAGATTCTATCCGCAATGCTTATACTGCGACTTTTGTAACTCAAACTTCCTCGCTGCCGGAATTTCCCGATACCGCAGCTGTTCGCAAATTTCTCATTAACAGTCGCGGTAATTATGCCGAAATAACGGCATTTCTGAACAGTATCACAACTCAAAACGACAAGGAATGCGCCGTTAAACTTTTGAATGCCATCTCATCCAAAGACCTGCGCGACACAAAAGCAACAACACTTCTCGACCATCTTTTTAATACACTGTCGTTTGAAAACAGATATGTCTTTAATCCGCGCGTTTCAAATGAGTTGTTGACGCCATACAAAAGTTTCTTTATCAAAAACTTCGATACAAAAGTCGCCGACCAAGCACGCCTTAACCCACAAAAACTCGTCGAATGGGTACATAATAATATTAATGTAAAAGACTATTTAAACCCACAAACTATCGCGGTAATGCCTGTCGGCGTTTTTCGCGGTAAAGTGGCCGACAAACATTCGCGTAACATCTTTTTTGTCGCTTTAGCACGCAGTCTTGGTATTCCGGCAAGAATAGAACCGGTAGCAGGTAAGGTGCAATATTTTAATAATCAATGGATTGACGTTGATTTCGGCGCCGAAACCCAAACGATTGCTCCGCAAGGATTTGTTGAGTTAACAATCCACCCTACCAAAACGCTTAAAACACCCGAATATCACTCTCATTTCACGATAGCGAAAATTCAGACCGACGGACGGCTTCGCACACAGGGTTTTAACTTCGGACGCGACGCCGACATGGGCGGCAGCGACCCTAACGGCGAAATGCTGCGACGCAAAGTAACACTCGACGAAGGCAACTATCTGCTCGTTACCGGCAGACGCATGGCAAGCGGCAAAGTGCAGTCTCGAATATCGTTTTTTAACGTCAAAGCAAACGAAACAACGCCTGTTGACCTAATCGTTCGCGAAAACGACAGCGACGTCAAAGTTATTGGCTCTATTGATGCTGAAAAAACTTTTTTGACCGAAACAGGCTCCGAAACAAGCATCCTTAAAACAACCGGACGAGGATATTTCATTATCGGCATCATCGGCTCGCGACAGGAACCTACAAACCATGCCCTTCACGACATCGAAAAACTGAAAGATGATTTTGAACAATGGAAACGCCCTATCATACTGCTCTTTACGAAAGAAGAAGACCTTAAATTCTTCAATACCAACGAGTTTGCCCGCCTGCCTAAAACAGTTGTCTATGGCGTTGATGCCAATGCCGGAATTGCGGGAATGATTACCGACGCAATGAAAGCGACCGACCGTAATCAATTGCCTATCTTTGTTGTAGCCGACACTTTCGGCCGCGTAGTTTTCTTCTCACAAGGCTATACAATAGGTCTCGGAGAACAAATGATGAAAACAATTAAGGGATTACAAGAGTAAGTTGTCTCGCCAAGATTCGAACTTGGGCAAACAGAACCAAAACCTGTTGTGCTACCATTACACCACGAGACAATCACTGTTTTCGGCACCTTTTAAGGCTAAAATGTGCTGAAAAGCGCTGCAAAAGTATAAACTTTTTCTTACATTTGCAAATTTTTTGCAACTTTTTTTCAAAATATATGACAAATTTATCTGAATATACTGTTTTAGGTCTTATGTCGGGTACTTCGCTCGACGGTTTGGACATGGCTCTATGCCGCTTTACAAAAGAAAACAGCGAATGGCATTACTCGGTTTTTGCCTCTGCTACTCGTCCGTATGACGAACCGCTACGCTTACGCCTGTCGGCGGCGACCGACCTGTCGGCTCTCGAATATGTGAGATTAGACGCACAACTCGCCTGTGTCATGGCGGGTTACATCAATGATTTTCTTGCCCAACAGACGCTTAAACCCGATTTCATTGCTTCACACGGACAGAC
>JAITHS010000075.1 GCA_031279875.1 Tannerella sp. | reverse complement strand
TTCAACTGGAATGAATCATTCGGACTTCATAATGTCGGACTGATGACTGTCGGCGTAGCGGAAGAAAAAAACCTGACTAACGGAGCCAACGGCACTATCTATGAGACTTTGCCGGAGCGCAATCTCGGCAATTCGTCTCGTTTTACCTACGATTACGACTCGCGCTATTTTCTGGAAGCCTCTTATGGTTACAACGGATCGGAGAAATTCGACAAATCACACCGTTTCGGTTTCTTCCCTGCATTCGGTCTCGGATGGATGATTTCCAACGAGCCTTATTACAGCGACAAAATGAAAGAAATTTTCCAACTTCTCAAACTAAAATTCACGTACGGAAAGGTTGGCAACGACGCCATTGCCGGTCGTAGCGGACGCTTCTTTTTCCTTTCGGAAATAAGCTCCGGAGGCGGAAGTTACAGGTGGGGAACCGATTTTCTTAACGAACATAGCGGTTATTCCGTAATTCGTTACAACAATCCTAACATACAGTGGGAAGTTTCGTCGATTGCAAACCTTGGTCTCGAACTCGGTCTGCTCAACGGAATGACGCTGCAAGTAGATTTGTTTAATAATATCCGCGACAAAATCTATTGGCCACGCAACAATATACCGCAAACAATGGGCTATGAAACAACTATCAGCGGTAATGTCGGAAAAGTAGAATCGCAAGGTTTCGACGGTTCGCTTGACTATAAGCACAGTTTCAATGCCTCAACATGGCTTACGGCACGAGCTAATTTGAGTTTTTCAAAAAACAAAATTGTTCAGACCGACGAGCCTGCTTATGACGAGCCGTACCTTTATACTGTCGGGCGTCCGGTCAATCAGGCATGGGGTTATGTTGCCGAGCGCCTCTTCGTTGATCAGGCAGAGATAGAAAATTCTCCTTCGCAGAGTTTTGGAGAATACATGCGCGGAGATATTAAATATTCCGATGTCAACGGCGACGGAGTAATCAACAGCAATGACCGTATTCCTATCGGCTACCCTACCGTACCCCAAATACAATACGGTTTTGGAGCATCGACAGGATATAAAGAGATAGATTTCAGTTTCTTCTTTCAGGGCAATGCACAAACGTCATTTTTCATTGCTCCGGCAAGTATAGCGCCGCTCGTTGACCGCCGTAATGCGCCTGCCATCATAGCACGCGATTCGTGGAGCGAAACAAATCCCGACATTCATGCTTTTTGGCCGCGATTAGCTGTTTATCAGGTAAATAACAACCTGCAAAACTCCACATGGTGGTTGCGTGAAGGAGGATTTTTGAGACTCAAAACATTAGAAATAGGATACAGTCCTGCTGTTCTGAAAAAACTCGGCGTAACGGGAGGCGGACGTATTTATTTGAGCGGCGAAAATCTGTTCTATTTCAGTTCGTTCAAATTATGGGATCCCGAAATGGGAGGCAACGGATTGAGGTATCCTATCAACCGACGATTCAATCTCGGACTTCAAGTTATGTTCTAAACAATTAATAATAATATATTATGAAAAATATTCTGAAATATACATTTTTATTGGGAATAGGGGGGATTTGCTCCTGTTCCGACTATCTCAATATTGTACCCGATAATACCGTTACGCTGGAAGATTATTTTGTAAACCATGAGATGGCTTATGAAGCCTTGTCAAAGGTTTACAGCTATCTGCCGCCGGTACATAATGCCAACAACACAACATTTCTGTTAGGCGACGAGTGGGTAACACGCAAGGAAGACAGTTACAATATCACCCTGAATCCTCCGATGGGCATCATGATGGGCGGGCAAAACAACGACAATCCGCTTTACGGACTGTGGACGGGCAGCAGAGGCGCGCCACACCTCTACAAGGCGATACGTTCGTGTAACATTTTCCTCGAAAAAATTTCAATGGCAACAGATATGTCCGAACGCGACATGAAAGAATGGATTGCACAAGTCAAATTCCTCAAAGCCTATTATCATTTTCAACTGCTTGAATACTACGGGCCTATCGTGATTGTAGATAAAAATCTCAACGTTGATGACCCCGAAAACGAAATCATGCAGAAACGCCGCAAAGTGGACGAATGTTTCAACTATATCACAAAACTGATTGACGAGGCAATACCCGACCTGCAAGACAGGATTTCGGAAATCGACATGGGAATGGTTGACAAAAAAGTGGCGACAGCCATCAAAGCACGCATCATGCTGCTTCGTGCCAGCCCTTTCTTCAACGGCAACAAGGAATATTATGCCGACTTTCCCGATTTTGACGGACAGCCGTTTTTTCCGATGGAAGAAAGCCGCCAAAAATGGGAAGAAGCGCTTACTGCCGTCAATGCCGCTATCCGTCAGTGCGAAGAAAGCGGCTCCGGACTATATGAATTCGACAAGTATCCGTTTAGCAAAGAAGACGACGAATTTTTTGCCATCAATCCCGACAGGATGAAAACACTCTATTCGTTGCGGATGATTATTCCCGATAAATGGAACAAGGAATTGATTTGGTGCCGCTCTATCAATTATAATGACGGCAGTCTCCTCCAATATGCCAGCGCTATACGTACCAACAACGAAAACGACCAAGACTGGCAAAGCAACACGCATGTCTGGAATCGCTTCGGCGCCAATTACAGAGTGCTGGAAAACTATTATACCAAAAACGGTCTCCCGATAGAAGTGGACATGACATTCTCGCAAAGCGACAAGTACGAATTTGTAACTACGCCCGACACTGCCGATACGGAATATCCCCACTGGGCAGGCATCCTTCAACCTAACGTGCAAACAGTCAATCTCTATCTGAACAGAGAGTTGCGTTTTTACGCCAATCTCGGTATCACGGGAGGATACTGGCGTCAATATCGCCGCCCGATGCCCAGCATGATGCTGCCCGGTACCGACGGCGGAGTAAGCTATTCACATGGAACGTCAGGACAGATCGACTTTTTCTGGTCGGGCGTAGGAGTACAGAAATTTGTTCATCCCGAATCAAGAAACAATTCATGGCAACGAATGATACTATTCCCTTACGCCATAATCCGAATGGCAGATCTTTACCTGATGAAAGCCGAGATACTCAACGAGTTGAACGGACCCGGACAGGAAGTTTGGGATGAATTAAACAAAGTACGCCGTCGTGCCGGTATTCCGGACGTGGAAGCAGCATGGTCGAATCCGGAATGGGTCAGCCCCAACTTTATCAACAGCCACAAAGACAAAAGTAGAATGCGCGAAATAATACTGCGTGAACGAAGTATAGAACTGGCTTTCGAAGGGACGCGCTTCTTCGACATACGACGCTACAAACGTGCTACACAGGAATTTAATAAGCCTACTATCGGATGGGAAGGCGATGCTCCTACGTTGAGCGGTTTCTTTGTGCTTTCGACCAAACAGAAACGCCGTTTCCTGATGCGCGACAACTTGTGGCCGATACCCTTGACCGAGATGAATATCAATCCAAACTTGAAACAAAATCCGGAATGGCCCGGATGGGACACTAAATAAATTATAACGATATGAATAATCAAAAGATAATATTAATAATTGTAACTTTGGCAGCCGTTTTGTTGAGCTGCGAAGAAAGTAAACGCTTTGAAATAAATAGTTTCGACAAGACTCCTCCCGGAAAACCGATATTACATTCCGAGTATAAAAAACTTTACGGAGGAGCAAGAATTTATTTCACACCGCCCGACGATGAAGATGTGCTGACTATCGATGCCGGCTACTTGAACCAAAAAGGCGAAACAGTCTGGTTTTCGGTTTCCTATTATGTCGATTCCATCAGCATTTACGGTATGCCCGACACGATTTCACGTGCAATATCCGTCTATGCCGTTGACAGGGCGGGCAACAAGTCGGAAGCGCAGACGGTCGATGTTATTCCATACGAGCCTGCCGTTTCGCGCGTTACGACAACGGCGCGAGTAGTAGGCGGGTTCGGCTCTTTTTATGCCGACTGGAAAAACGAACTGGCACAAAATATCAATGTCTATGTTAATTACGACTATAACGTGGACGGCAAGAAAGTGGAAAAACGTGTCATCTTTACTTCGTCCGACACTACGGCGCGAAAATTTATCCGTATGGAAGAAATTCCCGAAACGGAACCTGTCCACGTTTCCATCATGGTAGAAGACCGTTACGGAAATATCGTTTCCAAAGATTTGGGGCAAATATATCTGATCAAGGACGAAATTATCCCGAAAGATAAGTGGACTATCCCCAATACAAACGATTCTATCGGTGGCGTGCCGGCGGCTTTTCTCGGAGGATACGAAGGACATCCGCGTCTGCTCTACGACGGTGTTGTCAATACCGGATATGATTTTAATTATGCCCAAACCGAAGGTCGAGGACGTACCGGTAAACGTACCGACGGAAGTATGCCGTGGAACCTTATGATTAATCTCGGAGAAGAATGGGAAATAAGCCGTATCATTACTCATCAACGATATTCACCGGGACAAGCCAATGTGAATACGGGACGCGGTGAATATTACAGCGGTTACAATGTCGGCATCTACAAAATGCACATCTGGAATGCGGATACGATAGGCTGGGATTCTATTCGGACATATAAAATTCCTGTTCCGCTTGTCAATACGGGACAACAGTTTAAGGTTCTCGGATTTGCGGGCGACATGACGTACTTGTATCCCGACGACCCGCATTTTTCCGCGCCTACACGATGGTTTCGCTATGAAGCGATGAAAAATTTCGCAGGCGATTATACCGATATGGGCAACAGTGTCTTGTCTGAAATAACGCTTTACGGAAGACGACGAAAGTAATTACGAATTAAAAATTAAGAATTAAGAGACTATGAATTACGAATTAAAAATTAAAAGATTATGAAGTATTTAACAAATAATAATTTATTTCCGATGCTATTGGCGGCGCTTTTGCTGTCGTCATGCGGCGATATATACGACAATATTAATGACTTTTCTCCTAAGGAAGTCGTTTATCCCGCTAAATTTGATTCCATCGGCTGGAAACTCGGCTTTGAGAGGGTAGAATTTGACTTAAAAAAAGGCGGTCGCGTTCCTGAAAGCGACATGCACCTCGGAAAAGCAAGGAAAACAGTCATCGAATATGACGACAAAAAAGAGATTATCGACAGCGTCTGTTCGTGGGTAAGCATAAGCGGATTGACCGAAGCAAGGATTTACCGCTTTTCTATCTACACGGAAGACCAATATGGCAACAAATCCATTCCCCAGACAGCACAAGTAACGCCCTATACGCAGGCCGACCTTGACGCTCTCTCGCTCGTTCCGCCCATTGTGACGGAATCAACATCGGCAGCGATGATAGAATGGAGCGCTCCGATAGAATCGGAATTGTATGACTTGTTCAGCTACAGATACGAATATATCGACAAAGACGGACAAAAACATGAAGGCGGAGAAGACAGTAACTTGCCGAGTTTCCTTGTCGAAAATGTGCGTACAGGAGTGGAAGTACCTATCACAATAACGGCAAGAGTATTGCCGAAAGTAGGCGGAGAAGAAATTCTGGATACGGTATATGCAAATCTCGTCTATGATTTGCGCATTTCGGATGCGGCAAATCCTGCCATTTTCCTCAAAATGCCACTGCCTGCCGTCGTTATTGACATTCGGACAAGCGAGTTTCCGATCGAATTTTCATGGGCTAAAGTACCGGAAGCAAACGGCTATCTCTTGAAAGCGTCGCGCAACAGGGATTTTCCCGCTGCAAGTACACAGTTTATTGACGTGGGAGATGTTAATTCTTACCTTTTGACAAGAGAAACGGCAATGAGAGAATTGTTTCCCGACTTTGACCGTGCTAATCCCAATACAACCTACTACTGGCAGATAGCGCCGAAAGAACAAACGGCACCCGTACGCCTGCAGTCGCGAAGCATCAACTATTACAGACTCTTTCCTGTATTGCAACAATCTATTACAACGTCGATGTATGAGGCTACAAGGGTTACGCTTACCAATCACGATGGTTACCAAGGCTATGTACAAACCGGAAACGACCCGTATCTTTATACGCAAGGATTGCCTATAGCCGTTAATACGTCGGATATTTATAAAGTCATGTTCAGATTTGACTATCAATCAAACAAAATATCTAATGAAGGACAAATATTTTATGCCAAACCGGGTGCGGCAGGCGGCGTTTCGACCGACATGAATCTGGTATTTCCGTCAAGAGGCATAGATATTGCGGACGAATCGAAATGGATCAATTATGAGTTTGATTGTGTTACCGCCATCAAAACGCATCAATGGGGAGCCGTCGGACATCGATTGAGGCTGGATTTTGTTCAGGAATACCCTGATGCGTACAGGTTGTTTTCCCGCAATATGAGATATGATTTGTATGTTCTTGAAGATGTGGAAGATGCTGAGGAATGACGAATGCCCAAAACCCTTGC
>JAITHS010000066.1 GCA_031279875.1 Tannerella sp. | reverse complement strand
CCGGTCGGCTCAACGTCGTGGATAGCGGCTTCAAACCGACCGTTTGCGTCGGAGTAGGGATGAAAACCTTCGCGACGGTAAAGAGATGCAAGATATTCGCTGTGGATGGAGTCATATTGCTGAACGTCAAGGCGTTTGCAGTACGAATCAAACATTTGCAGGAAAGTTTGCAGAATATCTTCAAGGTCGTGATTTGTGCCGGTTAATTGGCTTAATGACACCGGATTAGGCAGGTTTTCCGAAAAAACGTTCTGGTTGATATTTATCCCGATACCGATAACCGACCGTCCAATACGGTGAGAACAGGTCGCAGTATCATTAACTATCTGATTTTCAATTAATATACCGCATATTTTTTTGTCTCCTACGTAAATATCGTTCGACCATTTGACTGTAATATCGGCGTTTATGTATTTTTTAAGTGTATTTTTTACACTCAAAGCGGTAATTTCCGAAATAGCGAACAATCGGTTTGCCGGAAGGTTCGTCGGTCGATATAAGGTGCTGAATATAAGGTTTTTGCCTTCTGCGGATTCCCATGAATTGCCTGCTTGTCCGCGTCCAGAAGTCTGATAATCGGCAACTACTACCGTATCGGAAGGCAGTGTTTCGGTTTCGCAGAGTTGTTGCAGATAGAGGTTTGTAGAATCGGTCTCTGAAAGGTGGATAATCCTATCGGTAAAGACCAGATTATCAGGCTTTAATGCGCAGTTTTCGGCTATGGTACGCACGTCGTCGTCGGGTTCGATAGCGGTTATGTGCAGTTTTTTGCGGACGAGCGCAGCCAGTAGCGCAAACTCGCCGTAACCGGTATTGCGGAGCGTGTAGTCGCCGTATTCAGGCATGGCGGCAATATCAGCGGCAAAATTACCCGACCGTCGCATGTTACGCCGCACGCTCCGCTCTATTTTCGCACCCTTGTATATATAATTATGTATAACGCTATCTGCGTAATAATCAGGAGTTTCAAGTTCGCGACATATCTTTGCATATTCTTCCGAATAATAATGTCGGACTTCAAGTGAACGCTGCGAATAGTTAGATGTAAAGCGCTCATCATCAGGCGTTATACGCGGCATTATACGAATATCTATCGTCCCTTTGCGCAGCAAAAAATCGGGCTTTGGAAGTACATGTCCGACGCCGTGAATAAAGACAGGAATAATGTCAACATTCAGTTTTTCAGCCAGATAGAACGCTCCGCGATGAAAACGCCCTATCCTGCAATCGGGCGAGCGGGTACCTTCGGGGAAGACAACGATCGAATAGCCGCGTTCTACAGCCCCGCGAAGGCGCTCAACGGCATTCTCTATTCCTTTTGAAACAGGGTAATAATCAGCGTATTTAATCAGTTTGCCGTAAAAAGGAGAGTTCCATACCCAGTCGTTGGTGAGGATTATTAGCTTGGGAGTCAGCATCATAACACATGCGAGGTCGAGGTGCGACTGATGATTGCAGATGATGATGCCGGGGCGTTCAAAATTTTCGTCGGCAAGATTGCGTAAGTTGGTCTTAACGAACGGAATACGATAGAGCAGGAATTTTATTACCTTCTGTATCAGGATATGATAGTACAGTTTTTTCTTTTCGGTCGCTTTTCCGAAAGCAAACATCAAACTTCCGATAACGGTAGTTAACAAACTTATAATCAAAAAGATAAAGAACGAATAAACCATTGCGGAGAGGTTGCGCAAAGTAAGCGGATAAGTACGCGGTTTGCCTTTTTTGAGCGTTAAAAACCTGTACAGCAGCGACGGAAAGACAAACGACATGACTACTACCGAGATCATGCCCGTAATCGTTACTTCGGCGAGTGAGCGCAATGCCGGATGACGCGCCGTGATGAGCATTCCCATGCCGACAAACATGATGATAGCCGACGTCAGGATGGCTTTTTTGTATGACGCGAGCATCCGGCGACGGTAGGTATATTCGTACATCAGCCCCTCGGTCATGAATATTGTGTAGTCGTCGCCCTGCCCGAAAATAAACGTGGCGAGGATGATATTCACGATGTTAAAGCGCATGTCGAGGATATTCATTAATCCGAGTATCAGCAACCAACTGAGTGCCAGAGGAATAAATGCTATAAGGCTCAATTCTATGCGTCCGAGAGTGATAATGAGGAACACTAAGACGATTAAACCGCAGATATACAGCACATTATTGAAACCGTCCGACAGCGAACCGACCATCCTGCGCGTTATCGAACCGGCGTCGAAGGCTATTCCTGTCGGACTGACTGCGTTGAGGGTTTGTTCTATAACCTCAGCACTGTCGCGGTCGGTATATAACATATTGATTATCAAGTATTTATCATCCTTAACGTTCAGATAATTTTTGGCAAGAGACGATTTTATAATATCGAAATACGACATGTCAACAGGCTGATATTGATGCTCCAACATTGCTTGAAAATTAGCGAAAGCATTGTCTTTGAAGCCTTTATGATGCGCTTCTTCGCGCAAATATTGCATTACGCCGTCGCGATGTTCATTCCAAAAACCGTTCCACCGGTCGATTCTCTCCTTTTGCTTTTGTTGCGACGGGTAAAACACGCTCACTCCGCCGTAACGGTCTATTTTGTCGGCGGTTAATTCTCTCACTTTGAGCATGTTATCCTCATTGTTTTCGAGCGCATCATCAAGCGTTTCGCCTTCGGTAACATAATACATCAGATGACGGTTGTTATTCAGCAGGTTCATCATTTTGTCAAAAGAAACACGCTGATTTTCAGTCATGTAATTTATTTTTTGCATGTCTGTCTCGAAGCGTGTATCTCCGGCAAAAAAACAGGCTGCTATTGTTAATGCAATGACAGTCAGAATGATATACCTGTTTTGTTCAAACGGTTTTTGGGCAAAGCGTCCGAAGAGCGAGTTATCGCATTGAATATCAGCATGTTGATTGTTTTTCAAAAGATGAGGCAGGAATATGAGGACAAAAAGAATTGTGCCGACGAGGAGCAACGAAGCGAATAGTCCGAGATCTGTCATTGCCGCCGAGCCGACGAAAAGCAAACTAATAAACGCGCCCACCGTCGTGATATTGCCGATTGTGAGAGGCTGTATGATGTCCTTAATGACGTGGCGGGAATTACCGGTATGTCGGTGATGCTCAATGAAATGCAGCGGGTAATTGATTGCTATTCCAAACATTATCGAACTGATGCCGATTGCTATTATCGACACTTCTCCGCGCAGGAAAAAAAGCGCCGCCAAAGCGAACAGCGCTCCGAAAACAGTCGAAACTAATATGAGCAGTATGCGTCCGGCGCGTCTGAACGAATATATTAACAGACAGAAAATCAGTATCATAGCAAGCGTCATCGAAAGCGCCGTGTCGCTTTTGATACGGTCGGCATTGGAAACGGCTATTTCAGATGCTCCGAAATAGCTGAATTTCACGTCATTATACTCTGTTTCTATCTCGGTCAGGTATTTTTTCAGCGAATCGGTAAAGGCGGCGTTGCGGTCGGTTTCGCTTGCGGAAAAGGCGCAATCAATGAACATTAGCGCCTCACCGTCGTTTGTAAAAAGGTGATCATCAATGATTTGATAATTACCGCCCGCCTTAAATTCCTGTAATTTAGCCATCAGCGGCGCGCTGAGTTGTAGCGGGTCGAGCAAAATGTTGTTGCGTACGATGATACCTGCCGCCGAAGACAGCATATTACGGTCATTTTCAATCTGTTGCGCTATCGCTTCGCGTGTCAGCAACGAATTGATACGCCTATAATCCTCTTCTTCAAGGAAATAAGGCATATTTTTGATGATAAACGACGATATTTCCAACATTTCTTCGGGATTAACGGAATAAAAAATGCTCTTGACGGCGCCGTCGGTTTGCAGACGCTCCAAACGCGCCGCAAGTGCGTCTGTTGCACGAATGCCGTTAGAAATTTGGTCTTTAACCTCGCAATAAACCGTTACCGTGTTCGACGTCGCAACATATTGATAGGCATCGTTAATCCTCTTATTATCTTTGTTTTCGGGGAGAAATCGCGCAATATCTTCCTTGAATCCGATATGTAACGCCGCCACAGCAAAAACGACAGCCAAACACGCCGATAGCCCGAACAGCAAACCGCGACGAGACGCAAAATAATCGTAAACAGTGAGGAAAAACTTTGTCATATATTACGTTTTTTTTGACATTAATTTATCAAATGTAAACAATTTGACAACATTATGTATAGTAAATGCAAACAATTTGACAACATTAATCTTTACATGGTTGTAAAACATTGACGGATAGCCATATACAACGGCAATCAATGTCAGCATCGTGTTAAGCACGCTGATACGAAAGAAATCTTTTCCGGGTCGAAAGTGAGTAATACGCTCATTTTTAGGCGGATAATAAACTCTTGTCGGAATGGGAGCAATTTTAATTCCTCTCCACGCGGCACGTACAAGTATCTCAAGTTCAGCCTCATAGCGCGATGACAGCGGTCGCAGACCTTTCATCGCTGCCAGCGGATAAAGTCGGAAACCGTTTTGTGTATCTTTCAGTTTATAAGCCGTTTGCACCATAAACCAGAAATTTGAAAACTTATTAGCAAAACTGTTCCCAGCAGGCATATCTTCGCCTTCCGTAGTGCGCTGCCCGACAAAAAGCGTATTGGGCTGTTTTACAGCGGCTTGTGCGAATTTGACAATCTCGGAAGCAAAATGTTGCCCGTCGGAATCAAGCGTGATAACATCCTTAAAACCAAGTTGTTCCGCTTTATCAAATCCACATTTCAGAGCGTATCCCTTGCCGCGATTGTGGGGATATTCCACAATAGAAATCCTATTGCGGTAATTATCAAGTATTTGAGCCGTAGCGTCAGTCGAGCCGTCATTAACGACAATCAGATTGGGCGTTTGTTGTAATACGCTGTCAATCACCGTTTTGAGCGTCGAGGCCTTGTTGTATGTCGGCATCACGACGCACGAAGCAATCCAGCGTTCTTTTTCTTCTGGATTGCTTCGTTCCTCGCAGTGACGAATGCCCTGTCCGTCATTAGTAGGCGCGCCGCAATCCAGACGCACGCACCCTTTCGAAAACACCGTCTCCCCGTCCGTAAAAACCGCATCAACCGAAATCAAACCGTCATCCGACACCTTAAAACCCAGTTGCACAACAACTTCCGGTGTCACAACGGGGTTAATAACAGCCAAAAACTTAATATTTTTAAGCGAAGCCACAAACAATTGTCGTGAAAAGAAATCTTCTGCCAATTCCTTAATAATCTGCACAATACAAGCGCCTGGCAAGACCGGATAACCTGAAAAGTGAGCTTTAAAAATCGTATGTTCGGCATTGAGACGCAAACGATATTTGCATTCTTCATTTGTTGGGAACCTCGAAAAATTGTTTTTTCTTCGTTTTGCTCCTTCGTCAAAATGCTCATTTACGTCAGTAAACTCCGCTTTTTCCTCAGTCGCAGGCCTCGAAAAAATCAATTTTTGGAGGTT
>JAITHS010000398.1 GCA_031279875.1 Tannerella sp. | reverse complement strand
CAAACCGGTCAAGGAAATAAACATTGGCAATGGAGAGATGCATTTTATAAAATATCAAGACAGTTATGTTCTATTTGACGACTTTGCCGATGATGATCATCTACATATAAGTTTCTTTGATAAGGAAGGAAATTTATTAAACAAGGCGGCAATAGAGTATAGGAAAAACAAGTATTTCAATATTGGATATACGCAGTTGAGTATCATTAAAGATGAATTATTCTTCGTTATGCCGGTCGATTATCACCTGTATGGTGTAAATGGGGATCAAATAGTTGCAAAATATCTGTTTGATTTCAAAAAGCATAATATTCATAAGGATTTCAGAATGAATAACATAAACAATACAGATTTTTTATCCGAAATCATTGACCAGGGAAACGAAAACAGGGTAACATTTATAAACGGAATTACGCAATGCAACAATTGGTTGGCTTCAAAGATTGATGCCGGAAATAATAGCGGAACAATATTGTATTCTTTCGATGAAGACAGATTTTATACGCTCGGGAGAATGGGGATTGTATTCTACTGTTTGGATGAAATGATAAATACTGATGGTCAATATTTTATCTTAACCTTACAGGCGCATTATTACGACACGTTTAAGAACTATATGGAACAAGGCGGTAGCCGCGTTAGATATTTGGAGCAAATCCTCAACTTCAATTTGGATGTAGAAGACAATCCGGTTATTTGTTATATAAAATTAAAATAAAGGAACCTCGAAAAATCACAAAAAATCACTATCTTTGCGGCGTTAAAACTCATTTTTATGAAAAAAATACCGGCAATTATCATTATGGCAACATTGGTGGCGTGTAACGGCGCAGAACACAAAACAACAAAAGAACAGGCGATTACGATTATCGGCAAGCCTGATGTGAAAATCGAAAACCGACATCTGACGCCGGAAGTTCTCTGGGCTATGGGCAGGGTCGGAAATACTTGCGTATCGCCTGACGGTAAGCGAATTGCGTTTACCGTAACGTATTATAGCATAAGCGAAAATCGCGGCAATGCCGACATCTACGTCATGGATGCGGACGGCAGCAACAGGCGTCAACTGACTAAAACGGTCAAGGGCGAAGCGGCGCTGACATGGCTCAAATCAGGGCTAATCGCATTCCTGCGTGAAGGTAAACTGTGGAATATTGACCCCGACAGCGGCGCCGAAACACAAGTTTCAGCCATCGAACAATCTATCGACGGGTTTATTTACTCGCCCGACGAGTTGAAAGCGCTTCTTGTAATACCCACAAAATTAGATAATTATGCCGGAAAAGAGCGATATAAAGACCTCGACAAAGCAAATGCTCTGATATACGACGAACTGATGTATCGCCACTGGAACGAGTGGAAAGACGGCAATTACAACCACATCTATATCGCTACGCTCAAAGACGGCAAAATATCTGATGCAGAGGATATTATGCCCGGCGAACCTTACGATTCGCCGACAAAACCTTTCGGTGGTACGGAAGAAATCGCGTGGAGCCCCGACGGTAAAACAATTGTATATACATGCAAAAAATTAAAAGGTAAGGAGTACGCATTTTCCACAAATACAGACCTTTACGCTTATTCGCTTGCAGATAAGTCGGTCAAAAATCTGACACCCGACATGCCGGGTTACGACAAGTATCCGCAATTTTCACCCGACGGCAGTATGTTGCTTTTTACAAGCATGAAGCGCGCAGGTTATGAGGCTGATAAAGAGCGTATTATGCTGATGAACTTGGCAACAGGCGTTATCAAAGACGTGTCGGAAGCGCTTGATGCAAGTCCGGCTTCGCTTCTTTGGTCTAACGACGGCACGACGATATACCTCTCTGCGCCTGATAAGGAAGCTCATCAGATATTCAAACTTAATCCCGCTAACGGCGAGTTCACCAAACTGACGGACGGGAATGTTGATTATCAGAATATTAGGTTGGCGGGTAACAGTCTTATCGCAACCCGTACTCAACATATCAAACCGGCGGAGATTTTCAGCATAAATCCATCGACCGGCGAAGCGAAAGAACTGTCGTTTGTAAACAAAGAACTGCTGGAAAAGATTGATATTCCGACAGTTGAAAAGCGTTTCGTTACTACAACCGATAATAAACAGATGGTTACGTGGGTTGTCTATCCCCCAAACTTCGATAAATCAAAAAAATATCCTCTTATACTGATTTGCACAGGCGGACCGCAGGGCGTTTTGGGACCGTCGTTCAGTTACCGCTGGAACTATATGCTGATGGCATCGCAGGGCTATGTAGTCGTAGCGCCCGCTCGCAGAGGCACGTCAGGTTCGGGGCAGGAATGGTGCGACGCTATCTCGAAAAATCACGGCGAACAGGAAGAACGCGACCTCCTCGCCGCTATTGACGCCGTCGCCAAAGAGCCTTGGGCTGACGAAAACCGCATCGGTGCGGCAGGCGCAAGTTACGGCGGATACTCGATTTTCCACCTCGCAGGCACGCACAAGGGCAAATTTAAAGCCTTCCTCGCACATTGCGGTATCTTCAACATGGAGATGATGTATGTTACAACCGAAGAGATGTTTTTTGAACAGTGGGAAACGGGCGGAGCGCCGTGGGAAGAAAACAACGCCGCCGCACAACGCTCTTTCTCGCACTCGCCGCATCTTTTGGTCAAAAATTGGAATACCCCGATAATGATTGTTCACGGCGAACACGACTATCGCGTGCCTTACTCGCAGGGCATGGCAGCATATAACGCGGCTCAAATGCTCGGCGTTGAGAGCCGTCTTCTTATCTTCCCCACCGAAACTCACTGGGTATTAAGCCCGCAGAACGCAATCGTCTGGCAACGTGAGTTTTTCGGATGGTTTGATAAATACTTGAAATAACCCTACGGATTACTGAATAGCGTGTCGGATATGTCTTCGTTGTATTTAACGTTTTTTAACGTTATAGTTGTCTTGTCGCCGGTTTTTTCGGTCATCTCAACGGCTACGATGCGGGCTTCGGGCTTGCTGATTGTAAGGTGAATAACCGAAAAGAGGTCTTTGACTTCTTTCTCTGTCGGTGTCAGGACTATTTTGCTGTCTTTTTGACCTATAAGTATCTTGATACTGAAATCCGACGAGTCCATTAATCCTGCGCCGCTAACGCCGCCTACCATCACACGGCTTATCTTGTCGAAGAGTTTGCTCTGGCGAACGGGAACTTTGTTTGTCTTGTCGCCCGATGTCATGCTGATATTTTTGCCGTCGGTAGTAAAAACGTATTTATAAGGCTTGGAATACTCCCACCTTATACTTTTAGGTTGCTTAAAAAACATGCGCCCTTCCGATGTTACCTTGTCGTCCATAAACGATAACTCCTTGACTTGCAGGAAGTCGCACTGCATTGATTTCATCTCTTCCGACGATTTTGTAATAGCGGCGATGAGTTCTTTACTTTGAGCGTCGGTAGCTTCGCTGTATTGTGCCGAAACATTCGCCGAAATTAGAAGTAATAATGTGATAATCAGTTGTTTCATTTTTTTGATTGATTAGTACCATAATACAAAGTTACGAAAATATTTTGAATTTTCAAAATAAATCCGTACTTTTGCGCCGTTTTTAACTAAAATTGAACATTTTGAAATCCGAATGTATAATTACCGAAGATAAGGTTTGGTTTGACGGACAAGTGGTTTTTGAAGCATCATTTGATGATGTAACTGCCGGTGATACGGAGGTTCCCAAATCAAAAGATTTTTTGACGGAAATCTATAAAAGTCTTCACATCGAATACGGAAAGTTCTACAAAATGGATAGGCTGTCGAAAGCAGGTTTTCTGGCGGCAGAATACCTGATGCGGGAATTTGACCGCGAAGAACCGAAAGAAGATATGGCTATTGTGCTGTTCAACCGCAGTTCGTCGCTCGACGCCGACATGCGCTTCCGGCAAACGATTGATTCGCCCGACAACTACTACCCGTCGCCGTCGGATTTCGTCTATACTCTGCCTAACATCGTAACAGGCGAAATTGCTATACGAAACAAAATTTTCGGTGAAACAGCATTCTACTTATTGCCTGAATATCAGGAAGATGTGATTGCCGACATTGTTAATGATTTTTTGGCTACCGACGGAGTAAATTATGTGCTGGCAGGATGGGTCGAAGTATCAAACGGAGTTGATTGCAGAATGCGGCTTTTAAAAACAGAATGCGGCTTTTAAAAATAACATAAACAATAAAAATATATGGACAAACTTATTTTAGAATTAAAAAGCGAGATTATCAATGTATTAAATCTCGAAAGTATTAAACCCGAAGATATAGCCGACGACGGGATGTTGTTTGGCGAAGGATTGGGATTGGATTCCATTGACGCTCTGGAACTTATAGTCTTGCTCGAAAAAAACTACGGCATCAAACTCAAAGATCCGGCACAGGGCAAGGACATTTTCAAAACCGTCCGCACAATGGCTGAATACATTGCGGCTAACAGAACGAAGTAACGATGAGCGTAAAGGTCTGTATCACAGGGGCGGGCGTGATGTCGGCGGCAGGTCGCGACAAGGCGGAAACGCTCAACGCACTACTAAACCTGCGGTCGGGCGTTGAACCTGTACGCTATCTGCAAACAACTCATAATGAGCTACTTGTAGGCGAAGTGAAGTATAGTAACGACGAATTGCGCGAAATGCTTCATATTAAGCCGTCGGATGCTTATATCCGCTCGTCGTTGCTGGCTATACCGGCATTGCGGGAAGCCCTGACACAGGCTAAAATCGACGGTAAAATGCTCCACGAAGCGATTTTGCTGTCGGGAATCACTGTCGGCGGCATGGACTGCACTGAACAGATGTACATGGAATTTATCGAAACAGACCTTAAAAACAGTTACATAGAACTCAACGACTGCGGCGCCTGCACAGAGCAGATTGCCGATTATTTCGGCGGTTTTCGCATGGTTTCGACTATCGTAACTGCCTGTTCCTCATCGGCTAACACTATTATGATGGGCGCCGATATGATACGACAGGGGCAGGCTGAAATTGTTGTTGCGGGCGGCACGGAATGTCTCTCGCGCTACCACGTCAACGGTTTTAATACTCTGATGATACTCGACCGCGAGTTGTGCCGACCGTTTGACCGTAACCGCGCAGGTATCAATCTCGGCGAAGGTGCAGGGTATCTTATCCTCGAATCGGAAGAATCGGCTTTACAGCGCGGCGTCGATATAATAGGCATATTATCAGGCTATTATAACGCATGTGATGCATTTCACGCCACAGCCTCATCCCCCGACGGATTAGGACCGTATTTAGCAATGAAAGGAGCAGTCGAAAGCGCCGGATTGAAGCCTGAAGACATCGATTACATCAACGCTCACGGCACCGGAACGCCCAACAACGACCTGACCGAAGGCATAGCGATGATGCGGCTTTTCGGAGCCGAAAAAGTGCCGCCGGTAGCGTCCATAAAGGCTTTTACCGGTCATACGACAAGCGCGGCGGGCGGATTTGAAGCCGTCGTGTCGCTGCTCGCTCTTAAACATAACTTCCTGCCTGTCAACCTCAACTTCCGCGAAAGCATTGAGGAACATTCGTTTACGCCCGTTACCGACCCTCAACCGAAGCGTCCGGTAAGGCATATTATGTCGAACTCATTCGGCTTCGGAGGCAATAATTCCGCAATTGTTTTATCTGCAAATTAAGCGTTTATGTCGGTATTCATACAAGCAGCCAACCAGATTTCAGCACAAAAGCCGCTCACAGACGAGTGGATGACGCAACCTATTTTTTACGCCAAACAGCCGCAGCGCCGCGTCCCGACAATAGATCCCGATTTTTCACCGCATTTTGCGCCGCTCGTCTCGCGACGCATGTGTAAATTGTTAAAACGGGCTGTTTTGCTCTCGCGGCTCACTTTGCAGCAGGCGGAAGTAGCTATGCCCGACGCCATTATCAGCGGCACAGGGCTGGGATGTATCGATAACACGGAGCAGTTTATCCGGGCTATAATGAATAACGGCGAGCAGTTGCTGCAACCGACGTATTTCATGCAGTCAACACACAATATTTTGAGTTCTACGATAGCCATTGACCTCAAATGTCACGGCTATAACAACACATTCGTCAATCGCGGCGTGTCGTTTGAAAACGCACTTTTAGATGCTGTTATACAATTGAAAATGAAGCGAATACGTACAGCATTAGTAGGCGGATACGACGAAATGACCGACGACTACCATATCTTCTTCGACCGTCTGGGTATATGGGATTTTGAACCCGATACGGAAGTGGAACCGCCTTTTAATCACTGCTTTGCGGGCGAAGCTGCCGTCGGTATGCTTTTAAATGACGAACGTAATGAACATACAATCTGCGAATTAAAAGACATC
>JAITHS010000305.1 GCA_031279875.1 Tannerella sp. | reverse complement strand
AATCAACAATGTTTCGGTTCGCGGACCGGGATTTTCTTTTTTCATTTTTTTTCTGTCAGATACTGACACAACAGGTAATAATTTCATCATAGGCAAAATTAAGTTTATGTTTATGACTTAAAAACGTAGCTTGTATAAAAAAATTGTGTGATGTGTATAAAAAATTGCATTAATTTAAAAAAAATAGGAGAAAGCAGAAGGCAGAAAGCACCACGTCATTGCGAGGTACGAAGCAATCCAGCGTGCCATTCCTTCTGGATTGCTTCGTACCTCGCAATGACGAATGCCCTGTACGTTAACGCCCTCGCAATGATACAGGGCGTTAGCTCCAAACCGCTTGCAGGGTTTAAAACCACTGCAAGGGTTTTGGGTTCCGTCATTACTTACATGCGCATGCGTTGAAAATTACATACGTATGTAACGATCACCTACATACGTATGTAACGATCACTTACATGCGCATGCGTTGAAAATTACATACGTATGTAACGATCACTTACATGCGCATGTAATTTTCAACGCATGCGCATGTAATTTTCAACGCATGCGCATGTAATTTTCAACGCATGCGCATGCAATTTTCAACGCATACGCATGAAATTTTCAACGCATACGTATGTAATTAAAGAAACACTTCTGACCCTGTATTTGAGATACATTCATATCTGGCCATAACAAACAGATAATCCGACAATCTGTTGATATAAGTGATAGGTAGAGAGCTGCCGTTTAACGAATTGGGTGTTTCTATGGCAAACATAGCGCGTTCGGCGCGGCGGCAAACGGTACGGCAAACGTGTATTAACGCTGCCGTTTTGCATCCGCCGGGGATGACGAATGATTTCATCTTCGGTAACTTGTCGTCTATCAGGTCAATGGCTTCTTCGAGATATTTGATGTCTTCGTCCGTAACGGCGGCGGCGGGTGTGAAAGATGTCTGTTCGGGGTCGGTAGCGAGGTATGCGCCGATGTCGAACAGTTTGGACTGAATGACGGAGAGCGATTGCAAAATATTTGTTTCCGACGTCCTGCGTAGGGTGGGGGCATCCGTCATTTCGGCAACAAGAAGCCCGATAAAAGAGTTCAATTCATCTATCGTACCGTAGGCTTCGAGGCGCGGATGCGTTTTAGGTACACGGGCGCCGCCGACTAATGACGTCATTCCGGCATCGCCCGTACGGGTATAAACATTTGATTTCTTCATAATATATAATTAGTTTTGCGTTGCTGCGAACCACGCCGACTGCTCGTAAGCCGCAGTGATGTCGGGATAAACAGTTTCACGTTCGATATAAGTAGTCAGTCCGCAGTGATGTTTGATTTCAAAACCGTTGTACGAAAGCATAAAATTCGGCGTAGAGACTTTCCAGACGACTGTTTTCTCCATTTGTTTGGAAAAGTCTGCATATTTGTCTTGCGGCACGATATTTTGTAGCGTATGTGCAAAATCGAAATAGCGTGAATAAGGCATACCACCCATGCCGGAGGCTTGCGGGCGGTCAAACGTTTGTATATCGTTGATATCGACGCCCGTTTTTAGACTGTTTTCGTGGATTACGGCGCCGTTTAATGCCGTTTTGGTTGCTGTTGCGAGGGCATCCATCTCACTCATCTTTATCAGTCCGAGCGTCATGGAATTATAATCGTTTCCGGCAGAGATTTTCGATACAATATTATAATACGCCTGTCCGAAGTCTTTCAGGATAGTTTCAACAGGCTGTTGGGTGTCGAAAAGCGACATTGTTTTGGTTTGATACGCACTTGGCGGCAACACATTGTCCCATGTCAGACCTAATTGAAACCCCGGCGCTACTATTTCGGCCGACGATGCGAGGATATAATCGGCTTTATTGCGCAGTTCGTACATCGAAATAACGTCTGCCATGAGGCACGCTTCAAGGATGATAAAATCAAACGTGTGGTCGGGTATTGCGTCTGCAAAGTCGGTATAATTCATTTCTTTTTTAACGCCGTCGCCTCCTTTGTCTATCACCAACGAGCGTGGGTTGGCAAGCATACCTTTTGGCAGCCAGCCGCTTGCGTGCGAGAAGAATATCAAGCCGTAACTGTCGGCTTTATGATGTCTTGTAAGGCTGTCGATAGCGCGGCTTAACGTGGCAGGGTCGGCAGAGTTTTCGACGCCGTAATTTGCCAGAGTATCAATCATATACGCCCCGTTAGAGCCTTTGACGTCGCTGATACGCATCAGCGTAGCGCCGTTGTTGAGGCGGTCGGCATAGATTAGCATTTCGCCTTTGCCGGGTTGCCAGCCGCGTCTGATGTCGTCGATCTTGGGTTTTGTATCTCCGTCGATGATAGAGCCTTCGTCGGTAGCGATATAAAAAAGTATGTTACGGCGTGTTTCTGGCAGGGACGGTTCAACTCTCTCGTTCACGCAGCTTAACGTCAGCCATAGCGCTGTAAGTATTAATGGGAAATGTTTCATATTTTCATACTTAAATTTATCCTTTTACGCGCCTCGTCAATTGAGAGTACTTTAACCGTAATTTGTTGATGAACAGATATAATATCGGCCGGATTACCGATATATTGATCTGCTATCTGGGATATATGAACCATTCCGTTTTCTTTGATGCCGATATTTACAAAGGCGCCGAATTTGGTAACATTAGTAACTATTCCGTTCAAAATCATTCCTTCGCGAAGGTCGGAAATATTACGCACAGTAGGGTCAAACGCAAACTCGGTGATAGTTTCGCGTGGGTCGCGACCGGGTTTGCCAAGTTCGGTCATAATGTCATGTAAGGTTGGCAGTCCTACATTATCGGTAACATATTTGTCTAATTCTACCTTTCCGCGCAGTTCTTCATTGTCGAGCAAATCTCGGACGTTGCAGTTAAGGTCGGCCGCCATTCGTTCTACTATATAGTAACTTTCGGGATGAACGGCCGAGTTGTCGAGCGGGTTTTCGGCGTTGTTGATGCGCAGAAAGCCGGCGCACTGTTCAAACGATTTATTGCCGAGTTTAGGTACTGCCATAAATTCGTTGCGGTTGCGAAACAAGCCGTGTTCTGTTCTGTATGAAACGATATTTTGGGCGAGCGCCGGTCCTATGCCCGAAACGTATGTAAGCAGATATTTGCTTGCTGTATTGACGTTTACGCCTACAAGGTTGACGCAAAATTCGACTGTTCTGTCGAGAGCATCTTTAAGAGCTGTCTGATTAACGTCATGCTGATACTGACCTACGCCGATAGATTTAGGGTCTAATTTGACTAACTCTGCCAGCGGGTCCATCAGTCGTCGTCCTAACGAAACGGCTCCTCTTACGGTAACGTCATAATCGGGAAATTCTTCGCGTGCTATATCCGACGCCGAATATATGCTGGCGCCGCTTTCGCTGACGCCGAATATTTGAACTGTGCGGTCAAAGCGGGTGTTTTGTACTAATTGCTCGGTTTCGCGTCCGGCAGTGCCGTTACCTACTGCAATGGCCTGTATTTCATACTGTTCGACGAGAGTGGAAAGTTTTTTCATCGCTTCAAGTCGTTCCGATTTCGGGGGATGAGGAAATATTGTTTCATTATGCAGCAGATTGCCTTGCTCGTCGAGGCATACGACTTTACAACCGGTGCGGTATCCGGGGTCGATACCCAGAATACGCTTGTGTCCGAGCGGTGGGGCGAGCAATAACTGTCTGATATTCTGCACAAAGATACTGATTGCTTCTTTATCGGCTTTCTCTTTGCTTGAAGCGGCAAATTCGGTTTCTATTGATGGCTTCAAAAGACGTTTGTAGCCGTCTGTAACAGCCATTTCTACTTGTCTGCTTGCGTCATTATCGCTTTTAACAAAAAAATGGTGCAGCCTCATTAATGTATGTGTTTCGTCGGGCGATATGTCAACTCGCAGGAAGCCTTCCGTTTCGCCGCGTCTGATGGCGAGCAGTCGATGTGATGTTATGCGCCTCATCGTTTCGCTGAAATTGAAATAGTCGCGGTATTTGTCGCCTTCTGCTTCTTTGTCTTTTACTACGCGGCTCGAAATCACTGCTTCGCGTTCAAATGCCGACCTTACGATGTTACGTGCCATAGTAGCTTCGTTGACCCATTCGGCAATGATGTCGCGCCCGCCTGCCAATGCTTCTTCGACTGTCGTAACAGCTTCGGAGATATACTTTTGTGCAATTACCTCCACATCGTCCCGACGTTGTGTCATCAGTATTTTCGCTAATGGTTCCAAGCCTTTCTCGCGTGCTATTTGGGCGCGTGTGCGACGTTTGGGCTTGTAGGGCAGATAGATGTCTTCCAACTCTGCCGAAGTCCAAACCGAGTCTATTCGCGCTTTCAATGCGTCGTTCATTTTGCCGAGTTCTTCGATAGTAGAAACAATCGTTTCCTTACGCTTTTCCAAATCAAGCAGTCGCTTGTATTCATCAGCGATATTCGCTATCTCTACCTCGTTAAGACCGCCGGTTTTCTCTTTTCGGTAACGACTGATAAACGGTATCGTAGCCCCATCATCAAGCAATTCTATGGTGTTGATAATCTGGTGATTGCTTATCCCTGATCTCTCCGATATCAGTGTGGGTATAATTTCGTTCATAATAACTAAATTTGCGGCAAAGATAATAATTTTTTTTTAAACAACAAAAAAAATATTAATATTCTTCTTCGTTAAAGAAAAAATCTTCTTTACTCGGATAATCAGGCCAGATATCTTCCATGCATTCGTAGATCTCGCCTTCATCTTCCATTTCCTGCAAATTTTCAATCACTTCCAACGGCGCTCCCGAACGTTGCGCGTAATCAACAAGTTCGTCTTTGGTGGCCGGCCAGGGTGCATCTTCAAGATTGGATGCTAATTCTAATGTCCAATACATAGCGTAAAGTATTAAGTTACAAATTAATAAACAAATTTAAAGTGTGATTTTCGTATGAAAATCGCCGCAAAAGTATAATTTTTTTTTGAATTTATTACATGTTGTTGAAAAAAACTTTCTTATGATACTTCCAAATACGTATATCCGTAAAGTCCGGAGCGATAGTTGGAGAGAAATTCGCGACCTTCTTCGAGGGTTATTTTGCCTTCTTTCATCGACTGCGTTACCCATGTTTCGACTGTGCGGACTAACTTTTTGGGGCTGTACTGAACATATTCGAGTACGTCGGCAATAGTCTCTCCGTCAATGATTTGTTCTATTTCGTATCCGTCTTTGCCGACCGATATATGTACTGCATTAGTGTCGCCGAAGAGGTTGTGCAGGTCGCCGAGTATTTCTTGATATGCGCCAACTAAAAATACGCCGAAATAATACGGTTCTTTTCGGTTGAAGCGGTGAACAGGCAAGTGATAGGTATAGTTTTGCATGTTGATAAAATTATCTATCTTGCCGTCGCTGTCGCAGGTAATATCTTGCAGTGTTGCCGTGCGGTCGGGTTTTTCGTCGAGGCGCGATATAGGTACGATAGGAAATATCTGGTCTATCGCCCATGAATCGGGCAGGGACTGAAACAATGAGAAGTTGCAGAAGTATTTGTCGGGCAGCATTTTAGATATTTTGTGCAGCTCTTCGGGGGCATGTTTCATGTTGAGCGCCATCTGCTGCACTTCGCGGGCTATCGACCAGTAGAGTTTCTCGACTTGGGCGCGTGTAGTGAGGTCTAACATTCCGAGACTGAAACGGTCGAGCGATTCTTCGCGTATCTGCTGGGCGTCGTGCCATGTTTCGATAAGGCGCGGGTGATTCATCTCGTCCCACAGTTTGTAGAGTTCGCGCACGAGTTCGTGAGCGTCTTCGGGCAGTTCTTCGTCTTCGTCCCATTGCGGCGAAGCGGCTGTTTCCATGATCTGGAATATCAGTACGGAATGATGTGCCGTCAACGACCGCCCTGATTCCGTAATTATATTAGGCTGCGGTATATTGTTTTTTTCGCACACGTCAACAAGGGTAGAGATAGAATCGTTGACATACTCTTGAATTGAGTAGTTCATACTGCTTTCGCTGCCTGATGAGCGCGTGCCGTCGTAGTCAACGCCGAGACCGCCGCCAATATCCACAAAATCAACATTATATCCCATCTTTCGCAGTTGGACATAAAACTGTGATGCTTCGCGTAGAGCGTTCTTGATGCGTCGTATCTTCGTAACTTGACTGCCGATATGGAAGTGGATGAGTTTGAGGCAGTCTTTCATCTTCGTTTTATCCAGAATATCAAGTGCTTCGAGGAGTTCGCTCGACGACAGTCCGAACTTGCTTACATCGCCGCCTGATTCTTCCCACTTACCGCTGCCGGCGCTGGCTAATTTGATGCGGATGCCGATATTGGGCGTTATTTTCATCTTTTTGGCGAGGTCGGCTATGAGGCGCAGCTCGTTGAGTTTTTCGACTACGATGAAGATACGTTTGCCCATCTTCTGCGCCAGAAGCGCGAGGCGGACATAGTTTTCGTCTTTGTAGCCGTTGCATATTATCAGCGAATCGGGACTGGTGTTGATAGCTAATACTGCATGTAGTTCGGGTTTGGAGCCTGCTTCCAAACCGATGTTAAATTTTTTGCCGTGGCTCACTATTTCTTCTACTACCTGCTTCATCTGGTTTACTTTGATAGGGTAGATTATAAAGTTTTGCCCCTTGTATTTGTACTCTTCGGAAGCGATAGTGAAGCAGTTTGAAATCTTCTCTATTCTGTGGTCGAGGATGTCGGAAAACCGTAACAGTAGCGGCGCTTCGACATCGCGCAGTACGAGTTCGTCCATCAGTTCTTTGAGGTCAATCTGCGTCCCGTTTTTTTTAGGTGTAACAACGATATGTCCTTTTTCGTTAATCGAAAAGTAATCAAGTCCCCAGCCGTAGATATTGTACAGTTCGGCCGAATCTTCTATTCGCCATTTTCTCATGTTGTTTCTATCTGTTTTTAATGTTTTGAGGGCGCAAAATTAGATAAATTTTTCAGAATATTCAAACATTGGATAAAAAAACACTTAGAAATTCGGTTCTGCTTTCTGCACTGTTCGTGTGTCATTCCAACCTGTCATTTTGACAGAGCATACGGTGTTGCAAAGAGCCTTATTATAAGGTATTTCAACTTTAATATAGTTTTCGGTAAAGCCATACATGAAGCCTTTTTTTTGCGCATGTTCAAATAATACGTTGGCCGTTTTGCCGGTATATGCGTCATAAAACAGATTTAAACGGCTGTCGGACAGTTCGATAAGTTGGCGAGTGCGTTCATGTCTAACAGTGTGAGGCACCACCGGTTCGATAGTCAGCGCTTTCGTGTCGGGACGCTCCGAATAGGTAAATACATGCAGTTGCGAAAACGGCAAACTCTCTATAAAAGCCTTGCTGTTAAGGAAATACTCTTCCGTTTCTCCGCGCATTCCCGCAATAACGTCGATGCCGATAAATGCGTCGGGCAACAAATGTTTGATTTTCAGTATTATGTCGCTGAAAAGTTTTGTGTCATAACGACGGCGCATAAGTTTAAGAACGGCATCGCATCCGCTTTGCAGAGGGACATGAAAATGAGGCATAAAATGCTTGCTTTCCGACACAAATGATACGATTTCATCGGTAATAAGATCCGGTTCTATCGAAGAAATACGGTATCTTTCGATACCTTCTACATGATCAAGCGCTTTGAGAAGGTCGATAAATTTTTCTCCTGTCGTTTTGCCGAAATCACCGATATTGACGCCGGTAAGGACGATTTCTTTGCCGCCGGTGCGCGCTACTTCCGTTGCCTGCATTACAATGTCGGCAATAGCGCCGTTGCGACTGCGCCCGCGTGCCATCGGAATAGTGCAGTATGAACAGAAACAGTCGCAGCCATCTTGTACTTTGAGGAAATGTCGTGTGCGGTCGTCGGCTGAACAGGCGGGAAAAAATGTTGTTCGGTCGTTTGAAATTTCGGGGGTTTCGGCGTTTTGCTGTTTGAGTATTGATATCAGGTCTGCTTTAACGTTAGCTCCGATAACGAGGTCAACGCCCTCTATGGCTGTTATATCTTCGGGTTTGAGTTGGGCGTAACAGCCTGTTACAATGACAAATGCGTTTGGGTGCAGTTTGATGATTTTGCGTATCATCTGACGGCATTTTCTGTCGGCAAGTTCGGTTACCGAGCAGGTATTGACGACGCAGTAGTCGGCCTCTTCTCCTTGTCGTGCCTTGCGGATGCCGAGTGCGGCAAACTGTTTGCCGATAGTTGAAGTCTCGGCAAAGTTCAATTTGCAGCCCAGCGTGAACCACGCAACGGTTTTATCGCTAAATATATCCTTACAGGTCATAAATAGATGTCAAATTTTTCGGCAAAGGTACGGATTACGAATTAAAAATTACGAATTACGAATTAAAAATTACGAATTACGAATTAAAAATTACGGATTACGAATTAAAAATTACGAATTAACGCCTGCCCAAACCCTTGCAGGGTTTTAAACCGCTGCAAGGGTTTGGGGTACCACTAACCGTTAATTCGTGATTTTTATGTATCTTTGCGCCTCTAATCATAAATACGATCATAATGAAAAATTATTTATTTATTTTGGCTTTTGCGTTTCAGGCTGTCATAGCCGGAGAAACTTCTTTATGCCGGTTGAAAGTACAAAACATGACAGAGCCTTTGACGGTTGAAGATGCTCATCCTTTGTTTAGTTGGCAGATGCAGTCAAACGTCGTTGGGTGGAAACAGCAGGCTTACCGCATTGTAGTTGTCCGTCAAAGCGACAACCGCATTGTTTGGGACAGTCAAAAAACGACAAGTCGCGCTTCTAATAACATCAAATACATGGGCTTATCGCTGCAACCCGAAATGGCATACCGCTGGCAACTTACCGTATGGGATGATGACGGAAAAGACTATTCGGCGTCATCGCATTTCGAAACAGGACTGATGAATCCTAAAATATCAGCGTGGAACGGCGCTCGGTGGATTGGCTCCAAACAATTGAATTCGGATGCTGCATCAAACAACTATTTTGAGATTAAAACCGATTTCAGGATACTCAAAGGCGATAAGGCGTCGATCATTTTGGGCGCTAATGACTTCCGTTTGACGGATGCGTTCCAAAATAAGGATAATCTGGCGGGCGAAAATTATGTTCGCATAGAGATAGATATTTCCGGCGCAGGCAGCGAACAAGGCGCAGTATTGAATATCTATCGCGTGGGGTATGCCAAAGGAGATTGTGCCGATGTGCCGTTTATATCAATATCGGCGGAGAAGTTTCCGCAAACAAATATTAACACTTTATTTACTGCTGCAAACAAGAAAAACCGGCATACGTTATCTATCAACGTAGAAAACAGCAATATCTACTTTACGGTCAACGATACGGAACTGCTTACCACACCTGCCGTGTCTCGTCGCCCTTCCCACAGTTATACCGTAGGCCGTTCCAATATCAAAATCAGTAACGCTACCCGTTTCAACGTCGGGCCGTGGGGCAATACTCACGATTATAATACATTGCCACATCTTTGCTCTGTCGGATTTGCCGCTATGCCGGAATGCGAAGTCGAATATAACGATTTTCAGATAAAAAACTGCGGACACAGTATTGATAACGTAATTTTCGACAGCAAGCATTATGGCATCTTTGAAAATATGAAACACGTAGAGGTGAACGGTCGTATTATTAATGTACGAAATGATTCTCACAAGATGACCATCGCTTATGCCGACCCAAGCCACGGAGGATTGACTTTAACCCGTTCAGTATTCAACACCGAAACCGACACCAACACCGCCGCCGCCAAAAAGATAACCAAAGCCAAACTCTATGCCACTGCTATGGGCGCTTACGAATTATACATTAACGGCAAGCGCGTGGGCAACGACATGTTTAATCCCGGACACGGACAATATCGGGAAGTGATAGGATACCACGCTTACGATGTGTCCGACATGCTCACAACCGGCGATAATTGCATTGGAGCATTGTTACATGCCGGATGGTACACAGGTTACATGACTTTCACCACATCCAATTTCAATTTCTTCGGCGACTATGAAGCGTTACTCCTTAAACTTGTCATTACATATAACGACGGCAGCAAGCAAACGATAGTTACTAATCCCGAAACGTGGAAAGTCTGTAACGACGGCCCGATACGCTACGGAAGTTTCTTTAATGGCGAGCGCTACGACGCCAACAAAGAAGACGCCATAGAAGGCTGGACAACAGCTGTATATGACGATGCAAAATGGACAAAAGCCGACATTATACATCAGCGCGAATGGGTCAATTTCGACATCAAAGCGCGTTATGACGCTCCTGTCCGTGTCCGTGAAACGCTAACGGCACAACGTCTTACGCCGACACACAGCGCTGACCAACACACTTATATCTATGATATGGGTACCAACATGGTTGGCGTGCCGTCGGTAACAATACCTGCCGGATGGCTCAAAAAGGGCGATACGGTTATACTGCGTTATGCCGAACAACTTTATCCGAAATTAAAAAACGACAAGAAAACTATTGCCGGACGTCCGTTATATGAAACGATGAGAGGTGCATTCGTTACCGATTTTTATGTCGCCAAAGATGATCATCAGGCAATAATCGAGCCTACAACAACATATCGCGGCTATCAATATATTCAGATTACGCTGCCCAATCACAAAGGAGCTTTGCCGGTCGAAAATGTGAAAGGATTAGTTCTATCGTCCGACGAACTGCCGACAGGACATTACCACGCCGTTACTGCCGACAATAACAAAACAGGTAAACTTGTAAACCAATTATTCAAAAACATACAACGCAGTCAGTTGGGCAATTTCTTTACCATACCTACCGACTGCCCGCAACGAAACGAACGTATGGGATGGACAGGTGATGCACAGGCATACGTACGCACGGCTACTTACAATTCCGATGTGCTGAACTTTTTCCGCCAATGGATGGTAATTCTTCGCGCCGACCAAGGCACAGGCAGCGATACCGAAGCGCCGGGAGGAATAGGTAACACCGTTCCTACTTATAATCAGACCGACGATCCTACCTTTGCTAACGGTACGACTTGGGCGGCTGCCGTTTGTATGGTGCCATGGCAACTTTATATTCAATACGGCAATATACAAATTATTGAAGAAAATATTGAAGCGATGATGGCATGGCTTAACGGTATGGATTTTTATGATTTCAGTGAAACGTATCCTCATCTGTCAAGTAAAGCAAGCGGACTGGCCGACCATTTGGCTATGGACACAAATACGCCTTCGGATATACTAAATAATGCCATTTATATTCACATGATGGAAGTAACGGCAATAATGGCAGACGCAATAGGACGTAACGATTACGCTCAACTGTTGCGTAACCGACATGAAAGGGCAAAACAGGAGTGGAACAAAGCTTATATCGATCCGGCTACGGGCAAAACAAAATCGACGGACGGCAAAATAATTCATTCTCAATCATCATACGCCGTTCCCTTAAATTTTAACTGTTTTGATGACCGGTACAAATCTATGGCTCAAAAATGGCTTGCCGAACTTGCTGCCAACCCTTCTTCAAGCGGCAATAGCGATAAACAATATCCTGCCTTTACAATAACGACCGGTTTTGCGGGAACGCCTAATATCCTGCCTGCTTTAAGCCGCGCCGGACGCCACAAAGAGGCTTACCTCATGTTTACCTGTACCGATTTGGCCTCATGGCTTTATCCCGTAACAAAAGGCGCAACATCGGTCTGGGAGCGCTGGGATGGCTATGAAGCGGCATTCGGTAACAACAACCGCAACAGCATGAACTCGTTTAATCATTTTGCACTCGGCGCCGTAGGACAATGGATGTATGAATATCAGTTAGGCATTACAAGCGGTCAAGCCGGATATCAACACTTTATCCTTCAACCGTCTGCCGGAGCAAATTATTTATCCCTGTCAGGTAGTTATAACTCCCATTACGGCACAATCGAAAGCTCATGGAAAGCCGACCAAATAGGACAAATAACCAACTATAAAGCAACAGTTCCGGCTAACACAAAGGCAACATTATATCTTCCCGTCGATGAAAACGTATCAAACTTCGATACTGTTTACGGTGCAAAATTTATCCGTAAAACATTCCACTTTTCCGTTTCGGTTGCCGAATATGAATTGGATTCCGGCACATTTGAATTTGCGATCAATAAAGATAGAGTTGTAGTAAAGTGAACTTAATATTTCAAAGATACTTCGCCATCTCGTTTTGAACTTCGGCAGCGGCTTGGGCGGCATATTCGGCAAAGCGGTCTGTCTTGTCGGCGTAAATTATTGCGCGTGAGGAGTTTACCAACAAACCGCAGTCGCTGTTCATCCCGTAACGGCAGACTTCTTCGAGCGAGCCGCCTTGCGCTCCTACGCCCGGAACAAGCAGAAAATGCTCCGGCACAATACGACGCACGTCTTCAAACAGTTTGCCCTGCGTGGCGCCAACTACGTACATCATGTTTTCGTCTGTTCCCCATTGCTTGGAGACACGTAGGACTTTCTCAAAGAGGCGTTCGCCGTTTTCGTCGCACGTCATTTGGAAATCAAGAGAGCCTTTGTTGGACGTCAACGCCAGCAAGATGACCCATTTCTCGTCGAAAGCGAGAAACGGTTTCACGCTGTCTTCGCCCATGTAGGGAGCAACGGTAATGGCGTCCACATCGTAATTTTCGAAGAAAGCCTGCGCGTACATTGACGATGTATTGCCGATGTCGCCGCGTTTGGCGTCGGCAATAACGAAATGCGATGGGTAGTTATCATACAGATAATCAACCGTTTCGATAAATTCATTCAAGCCTTGCGTACCGTGGTCTTCATAAAAGGCGAGATTCGGTTTATAAGCGACGCAATAATCGGCTGTCGCATCTATAATAGCCTTGTTAAAAGCGAGAAGAGGCTTTTTCTCATCCCGCAAAAACTCCGGTATCTTGCTGATATCCGTATCCAATCCAACGCAGAGGAAGGATTTTTTTTCTTTAATTTGGTTTATAATATCATTTTTTGTCATAACAAATTTATTTATTCCAAAGATTTTCCGGTTCGTTGAAGCCCTTGAAAGCGGCTTTGACAGGGCGTCCCGTCCATACTTGCGGGGCTTTGAGACCGAGTACAAAAGCTACATCTGCCGCAACATCGTAACGGTATATTTGTTGTTTTATCTCATAGCCTTTTTTAATGCCCGGTCCGTAATAGATAATCGGCGTGGTCAGTTCTTCGATAGTGTTGCCGCCATGACCTTTGTTGATGCCACCATGGTCGGAAACTATCATAACGAGCGTCGAAGAGGCGATTTCAGCCTTATTGATGGCGTCCAGCAACATCTTGACATAAGTGTCTGCTACCGTGATACTTTCAAGATACGGCTCGGTCATGTGTCCGTCGCTGTGTCCGAAATGGTCAACATCGTCTAACTGAATAAACAGAAAATCAGGCTTTTTGTCTATGATATACTGTGCCGACCTTTGGGCTGTCAGAAGCGCCGTGCTGTCGGTTTCGTTCATGTTCATAATGGCTTTGTCGAGCATGCTACCGAAGTCGCCCCATTGATAAACAGAGCCGAGTTCAGCTTCAGGTCTTTGCTGACGGAAGATATAAAAGATGTTTGGAAACGACTTGTTGTCGGTTTTGGCAACAGGTTCGATATCGTATTTGTCTCTATTCCAGCCGTTTGACGCACAACCGGTAATATCAGGGCCTGCTCCGCAGAGCATAGCGTTCCAGTTTGGCTTGCTGACGGTCGGCAATACGCATCTTACCGCGAAGTTATACGCTCCATGAGCCATCATGTCATCCATCGTCGGTGTATTAGCTTTGCGAAGCCCTTCGCAACTCAAACCGTCAATTCCGATTACTACTACATGTTTTATACCTTGTGGCTGCTTGCTGTCATGGCTATTACATGCCGTCAAAGCAATAATACTACTGATAATCAAATAAATTCTTTTCATTTTACGTTTGTGTCTTTAAGTAAATATTAAGCAAAGGTACGAATAATTATCGAAAAAAAAAGTAACGAAAGTAACGCCATCAAAATAATCTACTCTATCTACCTTTCCAAAGGTATTCCCAACAAGCAATGCCGCAATGCCGATTTTTTGCAACAAGTAACTGCAAAAGTCACTTTGCCCGAAGACAAAGATTTGCTTTTGCTTGGTTCATTGGTGGTTGTTTCGGCTTGTTTGCCAAATGTTTAGAGCCGCCAATCTTTGCTTTGCTGATGTCTGCCAACAGTAGCGCAACCGCCTTTTTCCAAATTCTCAACGACAACAACGGCGCGGGCTTGATGTTTGAAACAGAGGGCGACACTTTGGCACAAATCGTCTGAACCACGATTTACCTGATTAAAAAGATTAATAGGATTTTATCCGCGAAAATTCGTGAAATCTGTATTATCCGTGTGCTAATTTTGTAAATCATTAAAATCCTAAAAATCAAGGCGACCGTGCAAAGTACATAGAAGTTGCCAAGCAGTTAGAAATCCCCGAAAGCACCGCCGACAAGCAAATTGCCCGATTTTGCAACGCAGGACTGATAACCCGACAAACATACGGCAATTATGTTAAAAAAGCAGAGTAGCATAGGGATTGCGCGGGTAAATACCTCAAAACAAACAAGTTGTTTTGAGGTGTTTTTTTTTTTCGTAATTTTGCGGCGCAAAATTTTAGTAATTTAGATATGTTGCATACTTTAAATTTCATAGACCTGTTTGCAGGTGCGAGTGGCTTGTCCGAGGGCTTTATTCGGGCGGGCTATACGCCTTTGGCACATATCGAAATGAACAATTATGCCTTGCGATTTTGTTTTTCATCAATTGAAATTTATAAAATATGAAAGCAAGCGAAACCAAAATAGACAGATTCTTAGCAACAAGCGAAACAACTTTTGCTATTCCTGTGTATCAGCGAAATTATGATTGGACAATAAAAGAGTGCCAACAATTATTCAATGATATCATTAGAATTGCCAACAGCAACGACAACGCGCATTTTATTGGCAGTA
>JAITHS010000253.1 GCA_031279875.1 Tannerella sp. | reverse complement strand
CTGATTGGGTCCCAATACATTAATTGTTCCACGCAAACGGCTGACAAAATCGGGAACTTTCAAGTCGCGGAATGTTTTTTGTTCCTCTGCATATTCAGAAGTCATCGGTCTGGTAAAGTGCTCAAAACTTGCCGAAGTGCCGCCTGCAAAAACAAGAATACATTTACTAATATTATAGTCTTGTTAATACTCCGCACAGAACCTCCGGCGTCTGCGCCTCGCCTGCAAACTCTTTGCTTTCGTCGGGATAGTTTGCCGTAACCGTTTTTTTAATCAATATTTTCATCGTCTTAAAACATTTAATTTATTAATATTTAATCATTTATATATAATTTTCAATTTATATTGACGATGCAAAGATAGTGAAACTTTTTTAAACGGCAAAAAATCACTTGATTTTATCCGCCAGTTCAGGCAGATGTTTTTGATATACTTCGCGGGGGGAGCAGTCGTGTTTTTTGCACAAAGCCGCCGCTATAGCGACCAATTCGCCCATCATGCCGGTAGTGCCTTGTACGCGACACGACGACAGCACAATATGCGAAACGCTGATGTTACGGCCTGCCATAAAAAGATTGTCTATATTCTTTGAGTAGAGGCAGCGGTAAGGTATCCTGTAAGGCGGTATGACTTGGTCGTCACGAAGATAGCGGCGAGGTGTGCCCAAATCGTTGAAGTAGTGTTTCATTGTGGATATAAACTCTTCGCCGGGGAAGAAAAACGAGTTTTTAGGTGTTGGGAAATGTTGGTCAAGATTATAAGTACAAGTTACAAAAGCATCGTTATATTTGATATAATCGCCTTCCGTATCTTGTTGTTTGAGCATGATGTCGCCCATCAGACGGCGTGATTCGCGTTTTCCGGCAATATAAAATATCGACTCCAAACGGCGGTTGGTGTATTCGTTGACGAATTGGCTTTTGTTTTTCAGAAATGCCCAGTTGCCGTATATCGCACGCAAAAGATAATCGCGGATGTATTCGGCTTCGTTGACTTGGTCGTACCGGAAGCCTGTTTCCCACCAGTTGCAGCCGTTGAATACTTTTTCGCACGATTCGTCGTTGAATTGTATTGCCCATTCAAGTTCGGGGAAAGCGACCGGTTGTTTTTCTTCCTTGCTTCGCCACGTGAGTGATGTTCCGAGAACGATGTTGTCGGGACGGTCGGGAGCAAGCGTCTCGCGCGACTCGGCACGCATCTCGCGACCGACGCGATATTCGGCACCGGCAAGATAACCGACGTTCCCGTCGCCGGTACAATCGATAAACAATTGGCCATGAAAAACCATTTCACGACCGTTTTCAATATTGGTCGCTACTGCCGAAGCAATTTTATCACCGTTCATTACAAGCGAACAGACATGTTGATTAGGGAAAAACGAGAGATTTTTCTCATCCGCAATCATCTTATCAACCTTTGCGGGATGAGCGTACACGTTCTTTATTTCTTTGATAACATCGCCAAGACGCGGGTATGGCGCCATGCCGAGTTCGCCGCTGGCAACAATTTTGACTTCCACACTATTGTTGCCCCCCGGCACAGGGCGGTCATGAACCAATGCTACTTTCAATCCTTCGCGAGCCGCTTTGATGGCCGCACTCAATCCTGCTGTTCCGGCGCCTACGACAACAAGGTCGTAAGTTCCGCCGTCGGCAGGTTTATCGGGATAGCCAAGCGCTTTTTTTCGGAATTGAGATAGTTCCGGCTCGCTGTCGGGCGTCTTCATCTCTTTATCCATAGTCAAAAGTATGGCATCACAACGTCCGTTGAATCCGGTCAAGTCGTGCAACGACAACGATACCGTTTTATCTTTTATTTCTACACTTCCGGCATATTCCCAGCCCCAGCGGTCGCCAAGACCTAATTCGTTAGACAGCGTTTCGCCGTTTACCGATATTTTGAATCGCCCCGGTTTTTCTTTCGTTTTCCATGGCGCGCACCAGTTCCATGTCCGTGCGTAAACATGCCAGAGGCCTTTTTTCTTTATCTCTACCTGCGTTGAAGCATCTTTGACGGGTTGTCCGAGACCGTGCGCCATCAGGAACGGCGACCCCATCTGGTCCATAAACTGCTGATCAAGCACCCAGCCGCCATGGTCGGCAAAACTTTCGGCTTCAACCAAAATTGTTTTATTGCTTTGCGCATAAACAGTGATTGCCGAAAACATAACGGCTGCACACATCATTAAAAATAATTTTCTGTTCATAGAGTCATATCTAATCTTATTGGTTTATCAACACATCGCGAACGATGCCGTTTGCTTTGGCATAGCAGTCGGCAACTTCTTTCATCGCCGAGGCGATTTTAGCGTTCGCCCTATCATAATCGGAATAAACTTCCATCAGGCGGGCGGATATATCTTCGCCTGTACGTTCTTCAATCTCGAATACCCAATCCGATAAGCCGAGATCGTAATACATCTGACCCTTTATCGTATCCTGCGGATGCCGCAAATAGAAAGCCGGCCGACCACGACGCAAAGCCATTATAGGCGAATGACATTCAAAACTCAGCAATGCATACATTCGGGCATAAAGCGACATAGCCTCGTCGGGCATCCAATAATCATCGTGCTTGACTACATTCGGCTTAACGTCGTCGGGGAGAGGATTATACAATAATTCATCGAAAAGGCCGGTTTCATAAGTCATTTCAGGACACAAAACGACTTTCATTCCCGTGTTTCTTACCCACGTGACGATTGCATGACGCGCCTTTGCATGATCGTCCTCCTTCCACTTGTCGTTTAATGCAGTCCATTGCTCAATATATTCTTGAGTGTAATTATGCTTTTTGCGTATTTGCCAGTATGGTGTCTTGCGCAAACGAGGTATGACACATATAAACTTCCCTTCTTCAAGGTTATTTTTCCGCATGAAATCTAAGGCTTTGGCATCGTCGCTAATGTCGAGATCGAAAGTTGCATCGGGAGCGAACCTAATGTGTTGCCCCGTGATTCCGGCACTTCTCAAGCGTTCGATAGAGGCGGTTTCACGAGTAAAAATAAAGGACGCCTGCTGAAGCAGCGTCGATAGTTGGTCGGAAATATTTTCAATTGTCGTTCCGTAAATACCGAAAGGCTTACCTGTCGTTTCCCACCAAAACTGCAAATGACCGGCAGCAACGACCGAAGGCCCCGACCCGTGAACAAAAATATCGGCATCTTCGACTGCCCGCTTCAAATCTTCGTTCTTCTCATAACTTTCTTTATTAGGCTGTCCGAAAATTATTTTTATCTTGGGGAAATTTCTATGCAAAAGTTCCTCTACCGGCTCGCTCTTGCTACATTTCCACAAGGTAATCGTAGCATCGGGAAAACCGGCCTCCAGAACATGTAACAGTCCGGGAGTATGGGCAATATCGCCGATATTAACATCTTGCCAGCCTGAGACGACAAGAATATGAGGTTTTCGCTTGTTTTTGCAGGAAATTACCTGCATCATAGCGGCCATAACCGACATTGTCCCCGCATTTATTATAAATTGCCTGCGATTCATATTATTTATAATTAGTATTCTTTATCATTGCCATTCATTTACTCCGTCGCGTATTCGGTTGCGGAAAGTGAGAGTATCGGTAGCGTGCGAAACGGTGCCGTCGGAATTTTCGTACTTATATTTCAAAAAGATTTTTCTGTCCTGAAGCTTCACGGCCTTGTTGAAAAACGATTCTCCGTCGGCGCGGACATCGACCGAAGAACCGGGCGCTTTCGATACTGTAATCGTTCCGTTAGCGCCCAATGTCAAGATGAACGAACCGGCGCCGTTACTTATTTTATTTGTAACAAGCGAATGAGGCGCTACGGTAGTAAGATTCAATACCGTAACGTCGGGCGACGGTATAGTCGTGAAATAATCGACCGTACGTATCGTCTGCCCGTTCTTATCGACGACGGTTGTCTGCCCGCCGTGCCAGTAATGTCCGAACAGCATATTCTCGTATTTTAAGCCTATTACGGTATAATTTTTCGACATCGGCACGGTATCGGCATCGGCATCGGTTATTCGCAGCGCCAGCGCGTAGTTGGCGTTCAATGTAACGGCAGCATCGGATAAAAAAGCCGCCGAATCGGCCTTTATTGTTACCACACCGGCATGGTCGCCTTTTTTGATAGTAAACTTGGAAGCATTGTCGGCATTGTAAAAATTGGGCGGCAAAGGCGACAGCTTTGTGTCCGTAATCAGACTGTTGTCAACGGCATAATTCACCGTCCTGTCGCGCCCGTTTTCCAGCACTCCTCCCAGAGCCACGCCTACTTTGATACTCATCCCCTCGCCTACCACAAAAGTACGGACATCGGTTTGATAAGTAAAATATACCGCATCATAGTCATAATCACGAACATAATCTTCGTAACATGACGACAGCAAGATGAAAGCACTTATTATTAAACTTGATTTTTTATTCATGATCTAAATATATTAATTATTTCCAACTATCCCATCCTTCGTTTTGGACAAGATTATTCGTTCGCAACATTTCATTGTATGGAATGGGTAGATAAGCCGACGGAAAAACACGTTTTTCGACCTCGACATCAAGGTCGTATTCAAAACTATTGTCGGCATTTTTAATTATTTTCGCTCTTCGCACAGGTCTGTTGAGTTCGTCAACCGAAGTAGTCCAGCGCCGGAGATCGAAAAATCTTATTCCCTCGAAACACGTTTCGATACGCCTTTCGTTTTTCACAAAATCGTTGAAAGCAACCTTTCCGGCGGCAGCAATTTCGTCAAGATACGGATCTGTGGTGAAACCGTTAGTTCCGTCGTAAGTTTTCCGCTTCCTCAAATAAGCTATCGCCGATTTTGCCGACAATCCGTAGCGGGCATCATCAGTAGGCCCTGCCACCTGATTAGCGGCTTCGGCAAAAGCAAGGCACATATGCGCCCAACGAATATAAAACTTTGAATGAGGCTGCCTGTTAGGACTGTTATCCGACCAGTTTAAACCCATAAAAACGAATTTCTTGATATGATAATTCGTCCTGCTGTTGTCGATAGGACCGGGCGCATCTTTGCCGCCATCCCAGTTTTCAAACGTGTACATAGTTTGTCCCGCGCCCGTACCTGTGCTTCTAACCGCATTAGCATTGTTATGGAATATTATGCTGTAGAAACGCGGATCTCTGTTGGCATACGGGTCTTGCGGATTGTAAAGTTCGGCGCCAAGCGGATGTTCTTTAGGATAACCGTTTTTCATCGGAAAGGCGTCCACCAAATCCTGTGTCGCGCCAATGACGCCATTACCCTGAAAACCACCCGGATAAAACAACCTTTCCATAGCATCGTTGGCATTAACGTAACGGGAACCGAACACTATGCCGGGGAAATTGGGGTTAAACCAGTTTACGGCATTTGCAGGATTGAAGCCGTTAGTAACATTATCGACCGTCAGTTTGAAATCAATGACTTTTTTCGCGTTCACCGCCGCCGAATCCCAGCGCGATACATCGTTGGAAGGATTAAATCGCGGGCTTGCCCATGTCAGATAGACGATAGCTTTAAGTGCAACAGTTGTTATACCGTCGAAACGTCCCCAATATCGCGAACCGGCATAAGCCTTGTCGATAACATTAGTTACAAGAAAATCGCGATTGGCGATTGGCAGGTATTTGTAAGCCGAATCGCAGTCGGCGATAATCCTCTTAACGCAATCATCATAGCTGTTACGCACAAGGTCTTTGGCGGCTTCTATTTCAACAGGTTCCAATAGAACAGGTACGCCCAGCATGTTACCGTCGGTACCTCGTCCTCCGAATTTTTGCAACAAATCCCACAAAAACCATGCCCTCAAAGCAAACGCTTCGCCTTGCAGACGATTACGAACAAGGCTATTAAGATGTTCATCAACAAGAAAGCGCGTGTTATAACCTTTTCTGTCTTTCAAAAACAGGTTCACGGAGTAGATGGCATTGTAATCGCGCTGCCATGAAGAATCGAACGGATCGGCCGAACTCGGCAGCGCGCCAACGGCCAAACGACGGATTGCATTAGTAGTACTTGTAATCACAGCATCGTCGGTAGCGCCGTCGAGGTATGCTCCCTCATTAGTGTTGTAATTTGTCGGCATAAACCTGTATGCCTGTCCTATCAAGCCTTGCACGATGTTTTGATATTCCCATATATCTTCCGTAGAATATCCGCCGTTAGGATACGGATCCATGAAATCGTCGCAAGAAAAGAAAAATATTATAGAAAAGAAAAAACCGATTACTTTATTCATATCGTTTTAGAAGTTTACATTAAAACCAGCCGTAAATGTACGGAACAACGGATAAACACTGATGCCGGAATTGATCGCCTCCGGATCAACGTCTTTAAGAGCAGAAAAGGTCAACAGATTGGCTCCCCTCAAATATAATTTGATATTGCCGAGATTAGAAAATAAACCTTTCTTGGGATAAATGTTGTAGGCGAGTTCAACGTTCTGAAGTTTGAAGTAATTTCCGTTACCCAACCAGAACTTTGACATCTGAAAGTTATTGCTCACTCGGTTGTATGTCAATCGCGGAAATTTGTCGCCCACATTGTCGCGTATGAATGCCGAATAAGTATCGTCGCCGGCAGAACTGCCTTGAAAATATCTGTTATTGAGGGCAATATCATAAAACGCACGCCCTGTGCCGAGTGCATATAATTCAAATCTTCCGTAACCGATTTTGAAATTCAGACCGTAAATCAATCGCGGACTTGAATTGCCGATGAAACTCTGATCGTTGGCATCAATGACGCCGTCGTTGTTTTTGTCCTCATATTTAAGATCTCCGGCAAATAATTGTTGGTCGAAATTCTGCACTGCCGACTGCGCTTCGTCGTCGCTCAAATATTTTCCAAGATAAGTATAACCCTTGATGGCATTTACCGATTGCCCTACTTTCGACAAATAATCCTCGCGATAGTTTGGCTCGTCAAGTTTAATAACTTTGCTGCCGCGCACGTTGGCATTAACTCCGAAAGAATATTTCAAAAGACCTTTGTTGTCGGAATACTGCAAAGTCAATTCGGCGCCGGTATAGCGATATTTGTTGTAGTTATACCACGGATTGGCGTCGGCCGTAGATGAACTTGTGTAATAAAGGCCTGTCAGATACGGTATTTCATTAGCCAACTTCGAGATAATTCCGTCGCGAGTATTATTATAGTAATTCAGTTCAAGATACAGTTTTTCGTCCAACAAAAGCGCTTCGACGCCGATGTCAAATTCCTTGCGCTTTTCCCAAGTCAGATCGGGATTAGCGATCCTGTTAAGGTACGACTGGGTAGGCGATTCGGTATCGGCACCGAACCACTGATTTGCCGAATGCGGCCCGAAAGCCGTACCCGTACCGTAGCTCCAACGATCTTCGTAATAGAATGCTGTTGCCAATCCGTCATAGCCCAAGATACCCGCACTAAGACGGAGTTTCAGATAATCAACAAATTCGTTGTCTTTCAGGGAATTTTCGTCTGAAACGACCCATCCCACGCCGAGCGAAGGAAACAAGCCGTAACGATTGCTTCTGTTGAAACTTGATGTTCCGGCATAATTAAGCGCCAATTGAGCCGAGTATTTGCCCTGGTAAGCGTAGGAAGCGGTAAAAATGCCATTCTGCTGGCGGTCAGGCTCTCGCACGGCGTCTTTTATTCCGTTATACAGAAAATAAGTAAGGCCGAGTTGTAAGTCGTGGCTGCCGACGGTTTTTTCGTAAGTCAAAGCCTCATAAAAAGATATGCGTTGATAATAATAGTCATAGATTAGAGACTGGTCGGCATTGTCGGTTCCGTCGTGAACTCTCGACAGCAGGATTGTATCCACGCCGGTCGGAGTTTTCGACGGTGTTGCAAGGTAGGCTGTGTAATTGTTTGTTTTGCCGATGCGGGTCAGGTTGAGCAGATTGAAGGCGACTGATGTTCGCGACTTCAATCCGGGTATCAACTTTACGAAATCGTAGTCGATATTAACGTTAGCCGCGCTTGTACGTGTCAATTCGTTGTAATAGCCGCAAGATTCCATGTTGCCGAACGGATTGCTTCCGTACAGCGACGAAACGCCATACCACGGCACATCGTTTATCTCGTCATAATAAGCGTGGATAGGGAAAGCCGTAGGAGGTATCCTGTTGATATCTTCGAGCAACGAGTTCATTTCCACCAAATTAGTCAAAGAGTTAGAGTAATTCGGAGAATTGTGAACGGTAACGCCGCCGAATATTCCCAAACCGACTTTCAAGTCGTCGGTGATATTAATATCTATGTTCGAGCGGGCATTGACGCGGTGATAATCCGACTTGGCGCCGATCTTGAAATTATCGCCTTCGCCGTTGTATCCGAGATACGCGAAATACTGCACTCTGTCGCTGCCACCTTCTGCCGACACATTTACTCGTGTGAATGGTCGTGAATCCTTAAACATCATATCTCTGAAATTGATACTCGGATGATAGAGGTCGTAGGGGTCGTTTTTGGAGTAAGCGGTGATGTCGCTTTCCGAATACAATGGCGTCAAGCCGCTGTTTGTCCTCGCCTGATTGTTCAAGCGAGCGTATTCGGCGCCCGACACCCATTCGGGCATCCGGTCAACAACACTTATACCCGTCTCGGCATTGACCGACAGTTTGCGTACATTCGCGCGTCCGTGTTTAGTTACAATATAAAGTATTCCGTTTGCTGCTTTCGGTCCATACATGGCTTTAGTAATGATGTCTTTGACTACCGTAACTGAGGCTATTTCGTCCGGATCGAGCGGTATCTCGGAAATATCGGCTTCCAAGCCGTCGATTATGATTATAGGCGAATAGCCGCGCAACGACATCGTTGTCCGTTTTGTGATACCCAAATCGCCTGTCGTTTCAACTGCCGATAAGCCCGGTTGCCCGTTGCTTTCAACAATCTCCAAGCCTGATATTATTCCCGAAAAGGCGCTGCGCAAGTCGGTAGTGGGATAACGTTCGAGTAATTCTCCGCTTATCATGGCGTCGCTACTTGTTATTTTCTTCTTCGAGAAAGCGGCGAAAGGCAATGCAATATCCTGCTGAGCCTTTGCGACTTGAATCAGACTTACATTAAGCATCAACAAACCGAATATTTTAACTTTTATTTTTATCATCGTATTTATTTTTTTTGTTACCATCGTTGATTAGGTTCAAATGTCTTCATTTTGTGTTCTTCCGAAATCGGGAAGGGGAAATAATACATTGCGTCGGACTTCCAACGGACTTGCCTTTCGGGAGGCAGATTCTTGCGTGTATGTTTATATCCTGTCGGATATTCGGCGCTTACTGCTACTTTTTCGATGTCCACTCCCGTAAGAGGTTCCGACATCAGTCTCGGCGCGTCTTTCCATCGTCTAATGTCATAGAAATGATGTCCCTCGCCGTAAAGTTCAACGGTGCGTTCGTTTTTAATGCGTTCGCGCAACATTTCCTTTGAGGCGATAAAACGATTTTGAACGGGTGCCATTCCTATTCTGTTTCTGATAATGTTTATGGCTTCGAGGGCTGATATTGTAGCGCCGGGTGCTCTTCCGTCAGGCCCGTATGCTTCATTAGCGGCTTCGGCATAATTCAGATATAACTCCGTTAAGCGTATCAGGGGGTCGGTATATTGAGTGCTTATCCTGTTGTTGACGCTTTGTCCGCCCCATATTTTAGCCTGATAATAACCTGTTTGAGTTATTCCGGCAAAACTTTTGTCGAGCAATTGGCTATATACCGGCACGCCGTCTTTCATCTCGAAATATATCTTGGCCGTTTCAAATCCCGGTATTGGCGCAGTGTTATAAACTATGTCGATAGCGAAACGCGGGTCTCTGTTGCTATATGGGTCTTGCTCGTTGTAATGACCGGCGGCGGTAGCGGCGGCACGGTCTTCGGGAGTATTGAGCGGGTCTCCCCATTTTGTTTCAAAGCGATCTACCATGTTTTGGGTCGGACACTCTCCCGTAGGACCTGTCTTATTGTTTACGAAAACGCCGTTCAACAATTGCGTCTGTACTCTGTGATTGTATGCACAAGAGCCGAGATTCCAAGCCCATATCTGTTCGTTGGTATATTTCGCCCCGACGAAATTTTGTTTGTAGTCGGTTCCCGAAATCAGTGTGTATTTGTATTGTTCTGCTATGCGAATTGCGTCCCAGTTGGCAATAGCGGCGGCTTCCCAATCGGATTGTCCCTTTTCGTTGCTTAATGGACTTGCGGCATAAAGCAATGCTCTGCCTTTCAGCGCAATAGCGGCGACTCCGTTAGGACGATGTTGTTCGGGGTCGTTTAGATGCCCCTGCTCTCCCGGACCCGGATCACGCCTCATCTTTTCCGCCAGACCGAAGAAATATGCTGCGCTGTCTAAGTCGTCGGCTATTTTGTACAAGGTTTCGTGATTCGACAATCGAAGCATATCCCATTGGTCGTCGGCGCCTATTACTTTGTCGATATAAGGCATCCTGCCCCAAAGCCTGAAAAGAGCAAAATGACTGTATGCGCGAACAAAGTAAGCCTGTGCTTTGAAGTCATTAACGACGCCCTCGTTAACATCTTTTAACATATAGATGTTGTTCAAAGCGACATTACTTATGCGTATTGTTTTGAACATCGAATTAAGTATCGGAGCGACGCGATAAGTAGTGAACCATTGCAAGTTGGCTTCAATATCGCCCTGTTTTATCGGTTGCCTGTTCATTCGTCCCATGTCGGCAGTCTCGGCAAAACTCTCCCATGTATGTCTCAAATCGCTGTTAGTCAAGTAGAGCGAATAAGAAGTCTTAATGTTAAAATCATACCATGTTGTAGGTTGAGATGGGTCGTCCTGACTTGTACCGTCATAAACGGCATCGAAAAACAATTTGAAGTTTTCGTATTTCGAGAATACTTCTTCGGTTGACAATCCCGCTTCGGGAGTCTTATCCAAATATTCTTCAAGACAGGAAGTGCAACAAAATATTAACGCAAAACAAGGAATATACTTTTTCATAGTCATAATATTAAAATGAGATTTTAAGACCGATTTTCATACTCATCAATTGCGGGTAAAATCCTTTACTGAAATCTTTTCGTTCCGGATCTCCCTCTATCAAATTAGTGAAAGTCAACAGATTATTGCCTGTAACAAAAATATTGACGAACGATATTCCGTAACGTTTCGTCATTCTGGGTTCCAAAGTATATCCCAAATATACTTCTTTGAGTTTCAGATAATCGGCTTTTCTCCAAAATCTGCCTTCGATATAGGTTGTGTAGCCGATTGCTTCGGTAGCGGGCAACCATGCAAGGTTTCTTATGTAGCCTGTACCGGGATAATGCAAAGTGGAATGACCGGCGTCAGGATTGGTAGGCGTCCAATAATCAAGTTGCGACGCATGAACACTCCAATTGCCTTTCGTAAATTCCGCTTCGAAATTCTGGTTGTATTCTACATATTTTCCTTGATTACCCTGAAACAGAAAACTAAATTCAAAGTTATTGTACGTAAAACCGGAAGAAAACGAATATACCGTAACAGGATATTTCGAGCCTTCAATGGGATAAGCATCGAGACTGCTGATAATGCCGTCGGCAGTGTAATCAAGGAATTTATAGTCGCCGATATTTAATCCCGAAAGCGCTATCGGAGAGGGACTTATGTGTATTTCGTCCACTGAATTGAAATATCCGTTGCCGGTTAATTTTACGCCGCTTGTTTGAGCGCCGAGCAGTTTGCCTGCTTCTTTTTGATATTCGGGCGTATAAGCAGGGTCATCCTTAAACATTATCCGGTTTTCATTGAAAGAAAATATCCCTTTTACAAAATAATTAAATTTTTTAGCGATATTGTTTCTGTATTCCGCTTCAACTTCAATGCCATGCTTTTTTAATTCACCGAGATTAAGTTCCTTAAACTGTATTCCGAGCAGCATTGGAGTGCTTTTGGGAACGAGCAACATGTTAGTACGGTATTCGTTGAAAAGATCTATGCCGATTGATATTGTGTTTTTAAGAAATCCCAATTCGATACCCAAATCCTGCTTGCGGGCTTCTTCCCATTGTGCGCGACTGTTGGCGGCTTTGTCTTCGCGAATATATCCTCTGCTGTCTTTGTAGTAGTCGCTGATGTAAAGCCAGCGGCTGTCGGTCATATCGCTTCCTACCAAGCCGTCGGAATAACGCATTTTGAACTTGTTGAACCATGGAAAAGTCTTTTTGAAAAATTCTTCTTCCGAAATAACCCATCCCATAGCGCAGGAGGGGAAAAATCCGAAGCAGTTTCCGGGAGCGAAACGCTCCGAACCGGTATATCCGAGATTAAATTCGGCCAAATATTTTCGCTGGAAATCATACGTTAAACGACCTACTAATCCTTCGTTGTAGTATGGAAAATTCACCGTCCGATTCTTTTGTTGCCTGTTCATAAGCGCCAAAGCCGATACGGTATGACTTCCGAAAGTTCTCGCATAATTCAGCGAAAATTCATAATAAAGGTCGTTATAATAACTATTCTGTAATCCTCCTATATTTATCGAAAGCGGTGGTTCCTTATATACTTCATTGCCCTGACCTTCACGAAACCATGTACTCTTGCCTGTACCTATGTTTTCATATATGAATTGATATTCGGGGAAATTGCGCGATGCGGTCAGCGCCAGATTCCTGTAATATGTACTTAATGATACTTTCCCTTGCGCGGATAGGCCTTTGAGCAGAAAATCAAGGTTTTGCTTCAAAAAGACATCGGTAAAAAGTTTGGAATCAAGATACCTGTTGAATGCTCCTTCGTGAAATACGGTATAAGGGTTGTTGGTGTATTCTCCGAAATCATCGGCGTAACGTATCCCCTTGTCGTTAGGATAATCGGGGTCGGGATATTCTTCAAGTACCCACGACGGATAATAGGCCGGAAAACGGGCGGGCGAAGTGCCGTACAATGTCCACCATATATTGCCTATCGTAGGTTGGTTCTTAATACCGACCTCGCCTCCGATATTGAACGACAATATTGTGGTTTTCGTTAGGTTGAAGTCGAGATTAGTCCTGTAATTGAAACGATTGTACCAGAAACGCGAATCATCGTAACCGTCTTTGTAACCGTCAAAATAGGAGCCTTGGTAAGAATATCCGAGCGACGCAAAGTATTTGACAAAACTTGTCCCGCCTATGACGTTGAGATTGGCATTTGCAGTAGGAGCAAATGGTTTTGTTACCTCGTCGAACCAGTTGACGTCGGGGTATCGTAGCGCGTTAAGTTTCGACGACGGATTTTTGTATTCGTTGAGTTGATATTGAGGTATCAACTCGGTAAACTGCTGCTCGTTCATCTTTGCGACGTTCAGCATACTCATCGTCGTATATGAATCAATGTGGTCGGGTATTCTTGTCGCCTTGTCGAAACCAAAAGATACGGAAACATCTAATTTGGGCGTTCCTTCCTGACCTCGTTTCGTTGTAACTATTATAACGCCGTTAGCGCCTCTTGCACCGAAGACGGCCGTAGCCGATGCGTCTTTCAATACCGATATGGTATTTATTTCGTTAGGGTCAAGATCTTTGAAGTCACGCTCCACTCCGTCAACCAATACTAACGGCTGTGAACTGTTCCAACTCGAAAGGCCGCGGATGATGATTTCGGCATCGTCGTTGCCCGGCTCGCCTGTCTGCTGCATAGTCAGAACGCCCGACAACTTACCGGCGATAGCATTTGTTACACTCACCGTGCCGCTCTGCACAAGCGATTTGTTGTTGATTTGCGTTACGGCGCCGACCATTGTTTCTTTTTTCTGCGCCCCATAGCCTACTACTACTATTTCCCCTAATTCTTGCTGCTGTTCGGATAGTTTGACATCGATAATTTGCTTCTTGGCTACGGCTACTTCCCGTGTCGCAAAACCGACATACGAAAATATCAACACAGCGTTTTCGGGAACATTGACGAAGTTATAACGACCGTCATTATTCGTTATCACACCTCGCGTCGTTCCTTTAATGCGGATAGTAACACCGGGCAAAGTCTCGCCGCTATGGTCGGTAACCGTCCCTTCAACGGTTATAACTTTTTGTTGCGGCTCGACAGTCTCAAAATTAGCTTTTTGTATAAATATCTGACGATCGGATATTTTATACGTACTGTCGGAGTTTTTAAATAAGATGTCCAATATCTTGTCGATAGTCTCGTTAGTAACATCGACAGATACTTTACGGTCTAAATCAAGGGCGTCGTCGTGATAAAAAAACACAAACTTGCTCTGACTTTCAATTTGAGAAAACACTTCCCGTATAGGTTTGTTCTTCACTTTGATAGACAAAAAGGTCGTTCCGGCATATATTCCGGCACTGCTTATAAGTGTTCCCGGAAACGTGATGACCAAAAACATTATAACCGTTTTAATATAAACAGACAGGTTTTTGCGTTGACAATTCATGGTATTCAATTATATTTAAACATGATATGGTATGTATCGCCCGACTTGTTCCATTCGACAGGCGCAGTGAAAGTAATTCCGTCAAGTACATCTTCAAGTCGTTCTTTCATATCTAACTTGCCGGAACATTTAACGTTTTGAGCGTCCGGCGATACTTCGATATTCTTGCCGTAATACCTTGATAATCGCCTTATTATAGATTCCATTTTTTCGCTTTTATAGAGATACAAGCCTTCAATCCATGCCGTATATTCCATTATGTTGACGTCTTTCACGCTATAATCGCCGTTGCATGTCTCATAAAGTTGGTTGGGCATAAGCGTTACTTCGTTATGTTGATTTGAACTTTTTACGCTTACAATTCCCGTTTCCAACGCTACTCTTATCCGGTCGTCATCGGAATAGGCCTGGACATTGAATTTCGTTCCGGTAACTTTTATAATAGCATCGTCGCATGTCTTTACAAAAAACGGACGTTTTTTATCTGCTTTGACATCAAAATAGGCTTCTCCTTCAATGAAAACTTCTCGTCTTTCTGTCCCAAAATCAACAGGATAAATTACTCTCGTCCCCGCATTGATATGTATTACCGTTCCGTCAGCCAGAGCGAGAATAGAGCGTTTGCCGTAAGGTACTATCAATTGATTGAACGGTTGCGAACCTTCTTTCGAGATGTTGTCGGAACTGACGGTGATGTTGTCGGCATCATACTTTATAGATGTTTCTTTGTCGTTTATAGATATGATTTTGTCATCCGACAATATCAACTGTGTCGCTTCGGAAGGGTTGTATAAATTATTTTCGTTGGCGAAAGCTATTATGTCTATCGGCTTAAACGTTTCTTCGGCCTTTTCGGTTGAGAATAACTTCAGAAATAACACTGCTGCCACACAAGCGGCGGCGGCGATTTCCGAAAAAAGTATTATTCTTCGACGAATAACTTTGCGTCGCGAATTTGTTACATTCAGCCAAATTTTCCGTACCTCTTTATCCGGCAGGCTCATATTACATACGTCGTCCAAAAAACGGCAGGCTGCATCGAACTCAATTGTATGCCCTTCGTTCTCGCGCATGAAACGGTTCCAGAAAGAAATCGTCTCTATCGTGGGTTGTTTCATTGATGAGACAAAAAAATCGTCCTGCAAAAATTCTTCAAAAGTAAACTTTGTGTAACGGGAAGTATGTTCCGGTGTTGACAATTTGTTCATAATTTCAAATTAAGTTATATTGTTATAACAATCGACTTTTATTTTTATACTCCGTTTGGTTCAAAAAAAGTTTGAGGTGCTATGGAAGTGTGCGGTATTACAGGATTGCAGGATAGGCAGGATTTACAGGGCATTCGTCATTGCGAGGAACGAAGCAATCCAGCGTTCTTTTCCTTCCGGATTGCTTCGTACCTACCAATGACGCATGCCCTGTCCGTCATTATAAGCGGCGCAACCAAGTGTCGTCCCATGCGGGACTGCGTAATTAGTGTCTGTCATTGCGAGCAGGAATGATAGCACCAAACGATAGG
>JAITHS010000240.1 GCA_031279875.1 Tannerella sp. | reverse complement strand
TAACACGGATGCAACACTCTTTCCCTACACGACGCTCTTCCGATCTCAATAACGAATGCCCTGTGCGTTAATGTCCTCGCAATGATGCAGTTAAGTGAAAAACGTCATTGCGAGTCCCGCAGGGACGACACTTTATTAACCGGGGACTTTAGTCTCCGGATTGAGTAGTCATCATATCAACAATAGTCCCGCATGGGACGACACTTGATTTTCTATCGTCCTAACAGACTGTAAACAGCCGTCAACCCGGCCATAACTATCGAGACCATGCTCATCAGTTTGATAAGGATGTTGAGTGACGGTCCTGATGTGTCTTTGAACGGGTCGCCAACGGTGTCGCCTACTACGGTAGCCTTATGATTATCAGAGCCTTTGCCGTTGAAATTGCCTTCTTCGATATATTTTTTAGCGTTATCCCACGCTCCACCGGCGTTTGCCATGAAGATAGCGAGAACGAAACCGGCTCCCAGACCGCCTGTGAGCAAGCCCAGAGTGCCTGCAACGCCAAACACTAATCCTGTCAGTATCGGTATTATGATAGCCAGCAGCGAAGGCACAAGCATCTCACGTTGAGCGCCTTTGGTCGAAATTTCTACGCATCGTGCATAATCGGGTTCGGCTTCGCCTTCCATGATACCTTTGATAGTGCGGAACTGACGGCGCACTTCCTCTACCATGTGCTGCGCGGCGCGTCCTACGGCATTCATCGTTAAACCGCAAAACAGAAACGCCATCATCGAACCGATGAATATGCCGACTAATACTATCGGGTTCATCAGCGAAACTTCAAAATATGACATGAAATCCTGAAACGATGCTTTCGCCGTTTCTATCGTCGTACCGTTAGCAAATTCGAGCGTCGCCTGACCGACACGCAGCAGAGCGATTTTTATCTCCTCAATAAACGAAGCCAGCAGTGCCAATGCCGTCAGCGCGGCAGAACCTATCGCAAAACCTTTTCCGGTAGCGGCAGTCGTGTTGCCCAATGCGTCGAGAGCATCTGTGCGTTTGCGCACTTCCGACGGCAGTTTGCTCATCTCGGCGTTACCTCCGGCATTGTCGGCGATAGGTCCGTAAGCGTCGGTCGCAAGCGTGATGCCAAGCGTCGAAAGCATTCCTACGGCGGCTATCGCGATGCCATAGAGACCCATTACAAGATTTTTTGACGACAGCATGTCGGATACTTCAAAATTTATCGCCGAAAGAAATGATAAAATGATTGCCGCACAGATAGTTATAACAGGAATGGCTGTTGAAACAAAGCCTAATCCTATGCCCGAAATTATAACCGTAGCAGGTCCCGTTTGCGAACTTTCGGCTATTTTTTGCGTTGGACGGTAACTGTGAGAAGTATAATATTCCGTCGCCTGACCGATAATTATTCCCGCTGCCAAACCTACTACAACCGAAAATGAGATGCCTACCCAGTTTTCTAATCCGAGAGAATAAAGAATGCCGAAAGTTGCAACTACTATAAGTAACGAACTGATATTCACGCCTTTACTTAATGATGAAAGAAGTTGTTTCATCGTCGCACCTTCTTTGGTACGGACAAGAAAAATGCCTATCACCGATAGCAAAACTCCCACAGCGGCAATCAACATCGGAGCGAAGATGGCTTTCAACTGCATTTCAGGGCTGAACACGGCGAAAGCAGATGCGCCCAACGCGGCAGTGGCGAGTATCGAACCGCAATATGATTCGTAAAGGTCGGCGCCCATACCTGCAACGTCGCCTACGTTATCGCCTACATTGTCGGCAATAGTAGCGGGATTGCGGGGGTCGTCTTCGGGAATACCGGCTTCAACCTTGCCGACCAAATCGGCGCCTACGTCGGCAGCCTTTGTGTAAATACCACCGCCAACACGGGCAAAAAGAGCCTGCGTCGAAGCGCCCATACCGAATGTCAGCATAGTAGTAGTGATAATTGTCAGTTTATCAGCGCCTTCAATAAAATGGTTCAGAATGATAAACCAAACCGAGATGTCGAGCAGTCCCAGTCCTACGACTGTAAGCCCCATCACGGCTCCGCTTCTGAAAGCCACTTTCAGGCCGTCGTTAAGCGATTTCGCGGCGGCGTTGGCTGTACGCGCCGAAGCGTAAGTAGCCGTTTTCATTCCGAAAAATCCCGCCAGACCGGAAAAAATACCGCCGGTGAGAAAAGCCCCCGGTACCCATCCGTTCTGCAAATTAAACGCTGCCATAACGGAAAAAATTACTACCAGACAGACGAAAACGATAGCCACAATCCTGTATTGCTGCTTCAGATATGCCATCGCGCCCTTACGGACGTGCAGTGCAATTTTTTTCATCGTATCGGTTCCTTCATCTTGCTTCATCATCTGCCTGAAAAACATGACAGCGAAGCCAAGCGCCACTAACGACGCTGCTAAAACTAAATAAATTGTATTGTCCATATATTAAAAATGTTTAAATTAAAGGTGCAAAGGTACGAAATATAATTAAAAATTAAAAATTACGAAACGAGGGGACGAAGGGAATTATTTACATTATGTTTGCATATTGTTTGCATATTATTTAGTATCTGTCCATAAAGTCGCTTCGTACTTACCTATGACGTGGTACCTGTTTTCTGGATTGCTTCGTTCCTCGCAATGACGTGGTACCTGTTTTCTGGATTGCTTCGTTCCTCGCAATGACGTGGTACTTTTTTTCTGGATTGCTTCGTACCTCGCAATGACGAATGCCATCGCACCTCAAACTTTTTTTGCCCTCCAAAAAAGCATTTTGATGTTAAATAATGTTAAAAATTTGCATGATTGAAATAAA
>JAITHS010000089.1 GCA_031279875.1 Tannerella sp. | reverse complement strand
AATATATGGACATCTTCGGTGAAAAACAAGGTTCGCTCTGCATTTTCGACCGCTCATCAAAAAAACCATGGAGTAAAAAAATCTATCAAAAAACCAAAACCATCGACGACAAAACCATCCTTGTCTATGGATTGTAACGTATTTTAATGTATTTTATAAAAAATTATTTGGAGTATTGTGTGTATGTAAATTCTTTTATGTAATTTTGCAACCTGAAAAAAGATTATTATGGATTTAATACAGGACATTATTAATCGCGCAAAGGCTAATCGTCAGCGCATAGTGCTTCCGGAAGGCACGGAAGAGAGAACATTGAAAGCCGCCGACAGACTTGTTGCCGACGGCGTTGCAGATATTATTCTGATGGGCGATAAGACAGCAATATCTTCATTATCAAAGAGTTATGGCTTGTCGAACATCAATCGGGCGACAATTATCGACCCCTCTGACGCATACGACAAAAAGCAGGATTACATCAATCTGCTGCTGGAACTGCGCCGTGCGAAAGGCATAACCGAAGAACAGGCTGCAAAATTGGTCGAAGACCCGCTCTATCTGGCGTGTCTGATGATTAAGGCAGGCGACGCCGACGGCGAGATAGCAGGCGCCTACAATACGACGGGTAATGTGTTGCGTCCGGCGTTGCAAATCATCAAGACAAGGAAAGGATCTCCTTGTGTATCAGGAGCTTTTCTGATGTTTTTAAAAGACAAATCGTATGGCGACGACGGCGTTATGGTATTTGCCGACTGCGCCGTGATGCCTAATCCGACAGCTGCAGAATTGGCTTATATCGCCGTTTCGACGGCTCATACGACTCGGACGCTCGTTGGTGTAGAGCCACGTGTAGCGATGTTGAGTTTTTCGACAAAAGGTAGCGCTCAACATGATATGGTTGACAAAGTGGTGGAAGCCACGCAGTTAGCCCGTGAGATGGCGCCGGAGTTGCAGATCGACGGCGAGTTACAGGCCGATGCTGCTATTGTTGCCAAGGTAGCCGCTCATAAAGCGCCCGGCAGCACTGTCGCCGGTCACGCCAACGTGTTAGTGTTTCCGACGTTAGAGACGGGCAATATCTGTTACAAACTTGTCCAGCGTTTAGCGGGCGCCGAAGCCGTAGGACCAATCCTGCAAGACATGGCGGCGCCGGTCAACGACCTTTCGCGCAGTTGCTCGGTGGACGATATTTACAAGATGGTCGCTATTGCTGCTAATCAGTCGATTGGGCTTAAAGGTTAAGAAGAGGCTCGAAAAACTCAATTGCTATAGATTTCCGTAAGACGTCTTGTTTCGGCATCGGTAGCGACGTAGTCGTCGTATGATGGGTCGGCGATAAAGGGAATAACAGAGAGCGCTTTTTCGATGATATTGCTTATTTGGAGGAACGTTATGCGGTCGTGGAGGAAAGCGTCAACGGCTATTTCGTTGGCGGCATTGAGGATACACGGCATGTTGCCGCCGCGTCCGGCTGCCTCAAAAGCGTATGCGAGGTTTGGAAAGCGCTCTGTGTCGGGTTTTGTAAATGTAAGAGTATGTAAATCACAGAGGTTGAGGCGTTTGGTGTTGCTCGGCAAGCGTTCGGGATACGACAAAGCGTAGGCTATCGGCAATTTCATGTCGGGAATGCTCATCTGCGCCATCACAGCGCCGTCGGCAAACTGTACCATAGAATGTATGATAGACTGCGGATGTATCACAATATCAATGTTTTCCGGCGCGACGTCAAAGAGCCATTTGGCTTCAAGCATCTCAAAACCCTTGTTCATCATCGAAGCCGAATCGATGGTAATCTTTGCTCCCATGTTCCAGTTGGGATGATGTAGGGCTTGTTGTTTGGTAACATGCGCAAGTTGTTGTTTGGTAAGGTTAAAAAACGGACCGCCTGATGCTGTGAGGATTAGCTTCTCTACGGGATTGTTCCACTCTCCGTTAAGACATTGAAAGATAGCCGAGTGTTCGGAATCGACGGGGATAATCGGGACGCGATTTTCGGCAGCGGTACGAATAACCAGCTCGCCCGCTACTACAAGCGTTTCTTTGTTTGCCAGCGCTAACGGCTTACCGGCGCGAAGAGCTTCAAGCGAGGGCTTCAAACCAGCATATCCTACAAGAGCATTTAAAACCATATCTATCGGCGTAGCCGTAACTATTTGAGCAACAGCATCTTCTCCTGCCCAAACCTTTACCGGCAAGTCTTCAAGAGCTTCTTTTACTTCCGGATATTTCGCTTTATTAGCAATAACAACAGTATCGGGCATATATTTAAATGCCTGTTGTATAAGCAGTTCGGCGTTATTATTAGCTGTAAGGGCGTAAACTTCAAACAAATCCTTATGAGCGCCAATCACTTCGAGCGCCTGAACGCCTATTGAGCCGGTAGAGCCTGTTATTGCTATTTGCTTCATAATCAAAACACTATATATTCTTCGGGGTTGACGGGCGAGCCGTTGTGCCATAGTTCGAAATGCAGATGAGCGCCTGTTGAAAGTTTGCCGGTGTTGCCTACTACCGCTACTGCCTCGCCTTCGCGTACTTTTTCGCCCGTTTCTTTGAGCAGCATGTTGTTGTGTTTGTAAAACGACACGAAGCCGTCATTGTGCTGTATTACAATGACATTGCCGTAGTTTGGGTCAAAGCCGGTGTAGATAACCGTGCCGTCGAGGACAGAAAAGACATTTGCATTGCCGGCGGCTGTAAGGTCAATGCCGTAATGATTGTTGACGACATCGAAAGCACTTGAAATCACGCCGTTAACGGGTCTATAGAAGAACTTGACCGTTTGCGGCGGGTTAGGGTTAAGTTCTGTAAGATTGTAACGTTCTTCTTCTTCAAAGCGTTGAATAAAAGCAGAATCGGCGGCTCCGCGCGGTATATCGTAGTTTGAATTGGCGGTTATGGAATCGATAATCGGTATGGAATCGGGGGAAATATTGCCGGAAAGAACGTCTGAAATGTTCTTGATATAACGTGATTGTGCGTTAATGATGTCTTCGAGGGAATCGGCTTTGAGTACGTTGGTGAGTATTTCCTTGCGTACCTCGACGTCGGTATATCCGGGAAGATAATTGCGTACAGGGGTCATGATGATAAAAAGCGACGTGAGAATAACGAGCAGGAACGCGAAAATGAGTATGACAACGATGCCGGTCAGTTGTGACAGGCGGAATGACCATACTTGTTCGAGTGTCGATTCATTGTAGAACGACAGTTTGTATTTGAAGCGTATGCGCTTCCAGAACGATTTGTTTTTATGTTTCTTTTTCATATTTCTAAAAATCCTTCCGGTAATGATACGGTTATTGTTTGTTCGGAGTTGTTTATTCCGGTTATAAATGGTAAGGGGATAAAGGCTTGAGAGTTAATGGTTTGAGGGATGTTTTCAATTACTAAAAGAACATTAGCCGTCGAATCTTCGATGTATTTGACTATGCCGAGCGGTATATTGTTATCGGTTATAACGGTATAACCGAGGATGGATTGTTCCCTCGTCCCGTTAAGGAAGCCGCTTGCCGCCCCTACTGCTTTCCGCTTTCTACTTTCTGCCTCGTCCCCTCGTCCCCTCATTTCGTAATTGGCTAACGCCGAACGCTGTTTCGTAATTCGTAATTCGTAATTGCTCCCCTCGTCCCCTCGTTCCCTTATAAACGCTTTCTTGCCGGCCAATCGTTCTGCTTTGTATATCGTATCGACATTTTCAAACCTGATAATCACCGCTTTGGCGTTTTTGTTACGGCATGAAGCGATATAAAACGGCGTCATAATACCGTCGATTTCGGTGGCGATGAAGAAATCGTTGTTGCGGTCGAACATCTCGGCGATATCATAATCGGTCGAGAGCATCAGTTCGCCATCTCCGCCGTGCGGTTTTGTAAAGTGTCCTATATCAGTCATATACCTAATCAGATCTAATAATTTTTGCGCCGAGGGCGTTGAGACGGACGTCAATTTGTTGGTATCCGCGGTCTATCTGGTCGATGTTATCAATAATGCTGGTACCTTCGGCTCCCATAGCGGCGATAAGCAAGGCGATACCGGCGCGGATGTCGGGCGAAACCATGCGTGCGGCACGGAGACGGTGGCATCTTCCGAGACCTATAACGGTAGCGCGGTGAGGGTCGCAGAGGATTATTTGAGCGCCCATGTCGATCAGTTTGTCAACAAAGAAGAGTCTGCTTTCAAACATTTTTTGGTGTATCAGCACGCTACCTTCGGCTTGTGTTGCCACGACGAGCATAACGCTGATAAGGTCGGGCGTTAATCCGGGCCACGGCGCATCGGCGATAGTCATGATAGAGCCGTCGAGAAACGTTTCTATGCAGTATTTTTCCTGTTCGGGGATGTAGATATCGTCGCCACGCCGTTCGAGGGCGATGCCGAGACGTTTGAAAGCGTCGGGGATAATGCCGAGATTGTCAAACGATGTGTTTTTAATTGTCATTTCCGAGCCTGTCATCGCTGCCATTCCGATAAAACTGCCTACTTCAATCATATCCGGCAAGATAGTATGAGTAGCGCCGTGAAGCGAGGATACTCCGTTGATAATCAGCATATTAGAGCCTACTCCGGTAATTTTTGCTCCCATGTTATTGAGCAGGCGACACAGTTGCTGAATATACGGTTCGCAGGCGGCATTATAGATTGTTGTCTCGCCTTGCGCGAGGACTGCCGCCATGAGGATATTGGCGGTACCGGTTACGGAGGCTTCGTCTAATAGCATGTATCGACCGCGCAGTTGCGATGCGGAGATGTCAAACTGCCCTGTTTCGGGATTATGTTTGAGTTCTGCGCCGAGCGCCTGCAAGCCTGTAAGATGAGTGTCAAGTCGTCGTCGTCCTATTTTGTCGCCTCCGATGCGTGGCAGAAGAGCGCGTCCGAAGCGTCCGAGCAGTGGCCCTGTCAGCAACGCCGAGCCGCGTAATGCCGACGCCTTGCGGCAGTATTCTTCGGTATCAAGATATTCGAGGTTGATGTCGGAAGCGTGGAACGAATACGACGAATCGCCGAGTTTATCGATCTTAACACCCAGCTTTTCAAGCAGATGAATAATATTTCTTATGTCAACAATATCGGGGATATTATTGATAACTATACGTTCGGGAGTGAGCAAAGTGGCGCATAATATCTGAAGAGCCTCATTTTTAGCGCCTTGAGGCTCGATGTATCCATGTAGTTTATGTCCGCCTTCAATAGTAAAAGCGCTCATTTTTGTTTGTTTTTCTTTTTCTTCTTCTTGCTTGGACCGACAGGTTTCGGAGGCGCAACTTCAACCAGCCCCGAAACGTCAGGTATCTTAAATTGCTCCGGATGACGTATTACGGTACCTTCCGACATGTCATACAAGTCTTTGAGTATCTTGTAATTATCGACCGAATCTTTGTTCCATGTAAGGTAAGATTTTTTCATCTGTGTAGCAATCATGCGAACGAGTACTTCCTTTTCTTCGCCTTCTTCCATCACAGATGCTTTTTTGATAAGCCCTTCGAGTATTTGCCCGTAATGGCGGTATCTCATCCGTGCTTTCGGGATTCTGACAACGGGCGGACGACGGTGTAACTGTTCTCTGCCTACAACCTCGAAAGGAAAGTCCACATCGAGTTTGAAATCAGCCATAATAGCGAGATGATCCCAGAGGAGGCGGTGGTAGTCGTTAACTTCCGTCAGTTCGGGCAGCATTGCTCCCATCGTATCGACGATAGAGTAGGCACAAACAGTGCGTGCTTCGCGGTCGGGAATGGTGAGGCAGAAATCTACCATATTCTGGATATTACGCCCGTATTCGGGCAATGCGAGCCGTTTTTGTTTGGTGTTATAAATAATTTTGTTCATTTGAGTAAGTGTTCTTTAATTATTTGTTCAAAAGTTTCTTGTGACAGGGCGCCTACAGCCGATTTGGGTTGTTCTTTGGGGTTGACAAAGAGATAAGTCGGGATGCTGCGGACGCCGAAAGCGGTTGCTAATTCGCGTTCTTTGTCGATATTTATTTTATAGATGATGATACGTCCGGCATAATTTTTTGCCATCTGTTTGAGTATAGGTTCAACGCGCTTGCACGGGCCGCACCAATCGGAATAGAAATCTATTATACATGGCAATGAGCCTTCATAAACCCATTCGTCGGGGGTCTTTTCGTAGTTATAGATATTGGTAAGGAAATCAGCCTTTGTAAGCGTAATAATCTCTCCCGCAGCGATTGGCGCAACTACGGCTTTGGCCGTATCGGGTTGATTTTCCGCTTCCTGCTTTCTGCTTTCTGCTTCCTGCTTTCTGCTTTCTGCTTCCTGCTTCTGTGCGGAACATAATACCGATATCATCAGCAAAGTCATCATCACGAAACAACGAAACAAAGGAACAA
>JAITHS010000018.1 GCA_031279875.1 Tannerella sp. | reverse complement strand
GGCGACCTTGACACCACGCCTCCCGAAGGCTTTCTCTATCAGGCTGGGTACTTGACCGTAAAAGAGCAAAAAGGCGACGATTTTATTCTTGATTATCCCAACACGGAAGTGTTGAATGCAATGTCGGCGTTGCTGGCACAAAACATCCTAACGGCCGAAAATACTTTTGGCAATCTGCGGCAACTTATGTTGCGTGCTATGGAGAAAAAAGACGCAGACAGGATAAAGATTATACTCAACGCGCTTTTAGCAAGCATCCCCTACGATGATTTTACAAAAGCAGGGCAAATGAATATAATAATGAACGATTATCCGTTTCAGGTGCAGGAGTGGCTCTACCGCTCCACAATTATTGCTTTCTTTCGCGGCTGCGGCGTGGCTACGGTTGCCGAAATGCACACCAATCTCGGACGTGCAGACTTGGTAATATCATACTTGGGAAACACCTGCGTTATCGAACTGAAAGTGGCATACGCGACGAAAGACGTTCCGGCCAAACTTACCGAAGCCGTCAAGCAGATTAAATCAAAAAACTACCTCACGCCCTATCCCGACGCAATTGCACTTGCAATGGTAATAGATGATACAAAAAGACAAATAACGAAAACCTCATTAGTGGTTAGTGGTTAGTGATTAGTGGTTAGTGTCAAATTATTTCATCGTTCCAAAGTTTGTTTAAGGATTTTTTTTTACTTCATACTCTTCGGCAAATGCTTTGAGACCTTTCAAATGCTCATTTTTTGCATGGTCTGTTGATTTTACTTCTATTTTTGAATAATTAATCGTTGATAAATAATTGTTTTCTGTTGTACATAATTCTTAAAAATCAGTTTGATTTACGTATGATTTACGAAAAAGATTTCGTATATTTGCCGCGTTACAATCAATTTTAATTAACATAAATAAATTATGAACAGAAGAGAATTTATCGGAAAGAGCGCTTTGATTGCGGCTGCATGCTGCTACGGCGCGGAGAAAGTTTCGGCTGACACATTGTTTGTGCAGGCGAAAAACAAAAACAAAATCGGCATTCAGTTGTACAGTATCAGGAATGAACTGCCTAAAGACCCGCAGGGATGCCTCAAAAAACTTGCCGACATCGGCTATGCTCACGCCGAAGCTTACGGCTACGACAGCAAAACATTTCTCGGCAAAAGGCTAAAAGAATGGGCTGTGATGATGCAAGATGTAGGAATGAAACTCACCAGCACTCATTGCGGTACCGGATTACTGCCTGCCGACGTCAATACAAAGGAATGGGACTATTGGCGTAACAGCGCCACGGAGATGAAAGAAGCCGACGGGCTGTTTCTCGCACAATCGTTTCTGCCGTCGGATAAGTCTCTTGATGAGATAAAGCGCGTTGCCGAGCAGTTCAACAAGATAGGACTGATTTGCAAATCGGCAGGCGTCAGGTTCGGCTATCACAATCACTACACAGAGTTTAAAACCGTTGACGGAGAGGTTGTTATGGATACGTTAGTCAAAAATACCGACCCAAAATTAGTGTTTTTCCAGATGGATCTCGGTCATGTACTCAAAGGCGGCGCCGACATCCTTGCGTATATCAACAAATATCCGGGGCGATTTATTGCATGGCACGCTTCCGATTTTAAGATCGGTGGCGCTTATACCGAAGTCGGACAAGGTAGCGTACCGTATCCCGAACTGTTGAAAAACGCTGATAGACATGGAGTTATAGACTTAACGGTAGAGCAGGAAACAGGCGGCGACATCTTTGCTTCTTGTAAGAACGACTTCAATTATCTGGCGCAATTTCAATGGACAAAAGCCAAGAAATATGTTAAATAATGTTAAAATCGGGAAAATATCGCATTTTTTATTTGACATATTGTTGTATATTCAAAAATTATACCTATCTTTGCGGCGTCAAACTTTCGATTTTAACATTAAAACGTTACGAAATAAGACAAAAAACAAACATTTTGAAACAACGCATAATTGGTTTTATTAAATATTAGTTTTTTAATTTTAAAAGTAAAAAGTATGAAGAAATTTTTATTTCAGAAAGTCGCAATGCTTATCATTGCAGTGAGTTTATCAGTTCCTTTCGCATCAAATGCGCAGGACAAAGTAGAACTGTCGGCAAGCGCAGACCTTGTCAGCAAGTATGTTTGGCGCGGCGCCAATCAAGGGCAAGGCGCCGCCTTTCAGCCAATGTTAGGGCTGTCGTATAAAGGATTGTCGCTCAGCGCATGGGGTTCGACCGGCATCTCCAACTACGACGCTTATGAAGTGGACTTTACGCTCGGTTATTCTATCGGCCCCATTACGCTGGCTCTTACCGACTATTATTGGGACGGTCACAGCACAGGCTACGGCTACTGGAAAGATGCTCACCATCTCGAAGCATCGGCAGGATTAAGTATCGGCGAAAAGTTTTCGCTCTCTCTGGCAACTATGATCGGCGGTTACGACCCAAGCCTCAAGAAAGACGCCAAAGACGGCGACCGCAACTTCTCATCTTACGTCAACGCCGGTTACAACTTCACTATCGGCGACGCAACTCTTAATGCCTCAATCGGCGTTACGCCTTGGGGAAGCAGCCTGTGGGGAAAATATCTTAATGACGGCAAAAGCAATGGCTTCGAGATAGCCGACATATCATTTAAAGGCTCCAAGTCGTTGAAAATCACCGAATCGTTTTCTTTGCCGATTTTCTCGCAGCTCATTTTCTCTCCCGCTACCGACAGCGCGCATCTTGTTTTTGGTATCAGTTTCTAACAATTTAATTACTAAACATTTATGAAAAAAATTGAAGCGATTATTCGCAAAACAAAGTTTGAAGAAGTCAAAGACGCTCTTCTGGAAGCCGACATTGAGTGGTTCTCTTACTATGATGTGAGAGGCATCGGCAAAGCCCGTCAGGGACGTATCTATCGTGGAGTTGTTTACGACACAAGTTCTATTGAGCGTACACTGATTTCAGTTGTTGTACGCGACAAAAACGTTGAAAAAACCGTTACCGCAATCTTGCAGTCAGCCCAGACAGGCGAGATAGGCGACGGTCGTATCTTCGTCATTCCTATCGAAGATGCTATCCGCATACGCACAAGCGAACGCGGCGACATCGCATTATATAATGCCGAGCAGGAGAAATAAATTACAGATTTACAGGTTTTTATAGGTATTAAATTAATTATTATGAAGAAAATTACTTTCTTAAAAGTAGTTCGGCGTAATGTCGTCGGACTGGTATTACTCGCTCTTTGCGCAGTAAAAGTGTTTGCACAAGATGCAACAATAGAGGCCGTTAATTCAAGTATCGGTTTATCGCTTGATACGGTTTGGATGCTGCTTGCAGCAATGCTGGTGTTTTTTATGCAGCCGGGCTTCGCATTAGTAGAAGCCGGTTTTACCCGCACTAAAAACACCGCTAATATATTGATGAAGAACTTTTTAGACTTTATGATTGGGTCTTTGCTGTTCTTTTTTATCGGTTTCGGAGTTATGTTTGGCGGCGAAGGCGCGGGATTTATGGGAATGCCGAATTTCGGAAGTCTTGATTTCTTTGACATGGGACTGCCTACCGAAGGCTTCCTGATATTTCAGACCGTTTTTTGCGCTACGGCGGCAACTATCGTATCGGGAGCAATGGCCGAACGCACAAAGTTTCACATGTATTTGCTGTACACCGTTTTAATCAGCGTAATAATCTACCCTGTTTCGGGACACTGGACATGGGGCGGCGGTTTCCTGATGGCTTCCGGTGGATGGCTTGAAAATCTGACCGGCTCGACTTTCCACGACTTTGCCGGCTCTACTATTGTTCACTCCGTCGGCGGATGGGTAGCTTTGGTCGGCGCTGCTATTCTCGGACCGCGCATCGGAAAATACGGCAAAGACGGCAGTTCAAAGGCTATTCCGGGGCACAACCTCACAATAGCCGCTCTGGGAGTATTTATCCTGTGGTTCGGATGGTTTGGTTTCAACCCCGGCTCGCAACTCGCCGCATCGGGCGAAAGCAACCGCGTCGCTATCTCGCATGTTTTCCTCACTACCAACCTCGCCGCCGCAGCAGGTGGGCTGTTTGCGCTCCTCACGGCTTGGATGAAATATAAGAAACCGTCTCTGTCGCTGACACTTAACGGCGTTCTGGCAGGTCTGGTAGGCATCACAGCCGGTTGCGACGCCGTATCGCCGTGGGGCGCAGTCGTAATAGGAACGGTTTGTGGTATCGTGATGGTATTATCGGTTGAATTTATCGACAAAATACTCAAAATTGACGACCCCGTCGGCGCATCGTCGGTACACGGCGTCTGCGGATTGGTAGGTACATTAATGACCGGTTTGCTGGCTACCGAAGGTGGCTTGTTTTATGGCGGCGGCGCAAGTTATTTCATGGCGCAATTGATTGGCGCTCTGATAATTGGCGCATGGGCTATCGGAATGGGATACGTCATATTCAAAACGCTTGACGTCATCTTCGGCATCCGCGCCTCCAAGCGCGTCGAAGAAGAAGGCCTCGACATCTACGAACACGGCGAAACAGCGTATAATAATTAGTTGAGAGTTGAGAGTTGAGAGTTGAGAGGGGTTAGTGGCAGGAAGCAGAGAAGCAATCCGGAGAGTAACTTTTCTCCGGATTGCTTTGCGCTTTATAATGACGGTACCACGTCTTTGCGAGGTACCGTCATTAATTCGGGACGTTGCAGATGATTCTCTTGCATCAAATTGCAGATGCGTTTCATCCCTTCGCCTAATTCATAATTATTTTTTCAGCGTTTGTGAATAATCTCAAAAATTTATGCTAGCTTTGCGGCGTTAATATGATAAAATATGGC
>JAITHS010000017.1 GCA_031279875.1 Tannerella sp. | reverse complement strand
AATCAACCCGCTTACGCCGTGTTTTTCGGCAAATGTACGGGCGTAGTTTGCCATACCTTCAAAATAGAACGTTGATTCAATATTTTTGGGACCTTCACTGTAACTCAGGTATTCCGTTCCGTTGGTATTGCTCTGTTCCAGAAAATATTTGCCTGTTACCCTGTCGTATGCGCCGATTTGATACCAGAACGGATTATAATATCTGTACACATCAAATCTCGCCAGTCGGGTAAGGTTCAGCATGGCTCGTACCGACAACCCTTTCGTGAGGGCGCTCAAGTCCTGTTTGAGTTCCATTTGCGCCAGCATTTGGGAACGAGATTCATCTCTGTATCCTTTGACCATTTCTGCGTAAGGATTTAGATATTCATTGTTGAAATTTCCGAACATGATGTGCCGCACATACTGATGCGCTTCGTCAATGGGGTAATATGCCGGAAACATGACGGGATTGGATCGCATGATCATATTGTACATTTCGGTGCCTGTATTGATAGGTCCATTGTATTCGTCAAAATTTCCACTCAGACGAACTGCCATTTCCGTCGTTTTTGTAATGTTAATATTGACATTGGCGCGCAATGTGTAGTTTTTGAGACTGATATTATTATTGAAATTATTTCTTTTATCCACTTTTAATATGCCGTTATCATTGCTGAATGAACCTGCCACATAATATTTGGCGATTCCGCCGCCACCGCTCACGTTTAGGTTCAGGCGCTGATTCATGGTGTAGTTTTTGAACAACATGCTTCGCCAGTCATTTGCCGGATATATCAATGGATTCATCCCCGCCAAGGTATTTTCTATTTTTTCTTCCGAATAGGGCAATTCATTCAGCGGGTTGCGGGTCAATACCGCTTCATTGGCTAATTTCATATAGGTTACGGGACCTGCCAATCGAACATTTTGCGTAGGTGCGGAAATAGAATTTTCCATACGTAAGGAAATCTTTGCAGGCCCATCCTGTCCTTGTTTTGTAGTTACCAGAATCACGCCATTTGCGCCGCGCGCCCCGTAGAGCGCTGTTGCCGTTGCATCTTTCATGATGGAGAAACTGGCAATATCATCCGGTTGCAGACGTGCAAGGTCGGTCGTGGTCAATTCGATTCCGTCGATCAATATCAACGGATTGGTGTTGGTGCCAAAGGTGGTGATGCCGCGCACAAAAAAATCGGCATTGTCGGCGCCCGGCTCACCGCTTCGCTGATATGCGATTACGCCGGCCATCTGTCCGGCCAAAGCGGTAGTGAGGTTACTGCTCGGCACTTTCAGATCGGAAGGATTGATGGTCGTTATGGATCCTATGACACTCTCTTTTTTTTGTTTGCCGAATGCCACAATCGTAACCTCGTCCAGCTCATTGCGCTTTGGTTCGAGTTTGATGCTGATATAAGTCTGATTGCCGACCTTGACCTCCAATAGTTCGTAACCGATGTAAGATATTTGGAGAATGTCATTGGCAGTTACGTCGATTGAGAACGTGCCGTCGGAATCGGCGGTAACGCCTCGCGGAGAGCCTTTGACGACAACTGTTGCACCTGCAAGCGGTTCGTCGGTCTCGTCGTTGATTACGCCGGTAACTGTTTTGCGGGCTGGTTGGGCGCTTTCTAACTCGGTCAGATTAGTGCCTTGTGCCACAACGCTTTGCAGTAGAGATATAAACATTACTGTCCGGCATAGTATTCCAAATTTTGTTTTTCTGTGTTTCATTTTTGTATAGCTTTATTTGACAAATCGGCGGCAAAATTATAACAACCTCTCTTAAAAAAAAAAAAACGAAGTTAAAGTTTCTTAAAAGAAAAGTTAAAGTTTCTTAAAATAACGTTAGGCTTGCTTAATTCATAACTATGCTCAATGTAGGTAGTCTATTTGACATATTGGTTTACACGCTTTTTTTATGCTTTCCCATAAAAATTTTGTGCAAAATTTTTATCCGTTAATGAATAATCTTAAAATTTTTGCTACCTTTGCGGACAAATTAGTCAATTTTATGGACACAAATATACAGGAAATTACTGAAAAAATCTACCGTGAAGGGGTAGAGCGCGGCAATGAAGAAGCTGCGAAAATTGTAGCGGCGGCTCGCGAAAAAGAAACCGCCATACTGAAAGAGGCTGATAATAAGGCTCAGGAAATTATTGCCGCAGCAGAAAAAAAGGCTGCCGACCTGCGCAAAAACACTGAAGCGGAATTGAAAATGTTCGCTTCACAGGCTTTGGAAGCGCTCAAAAGCGAGGCCGCAAACCTGATTACAGGCAAGATAACGGCACAAAACGTTAAGGCGGCGACGGCAGACGTAGGCTTTATGCAAAAAGTAATCCTCGAAACAGCCAAAGAATGGGCTAAAAACGGACAGGCAGTGATTAGCGCCGCCAATGCGCAGGCTTTGAAAGACTATTTCGTAGCCAATGCCAAAATGCTGTTAGACAGCGGATTAATTATTGCGCAAGTAAACGGTAAGCCAACCTCTTTTACTCTTGCTCCGGCAGACGGCTCTTACCGTATCAGTTTCGGAGACGATGAGTTTATTGCTTATTTTAAGGACTTTCTGCGTCCTCAACTTATCGAAATGCTGTTCTGATGAGCAAATATTACTCTCTGATAGCGGGATTGCCCGTATTAAATGCCGACGACGTCAAACCTGCTTTCACTGTCGCTGATTTTATGGCTGAAACGATGCCGCTACTGACCGACGCCGATAAAACGCTTGTCAATTGGCTGTTTTTCAAATACGACAATGCCAATACGCTTGCATTTCTTCGTCAAGGCTCTGTCAATGAGGGCTTTGATGAACGCGCCACGCTATCTTCCGACGAGTTGAAAGAATTGTGCGACACCATGCGCTACGAAGACCACCCGCCGACAGGATACAATCCGCCGAACTACCTTGTTACATTTATCAGCGATTATTACGCTCGTTTTCAAGACGGCTATCAGGCTGATAATGAGCATGTTATTATAGAAGACAAATTATCGTCGCTCTACTACGACGCTGCTCTCGCCTGCGGAAACGAGTTTCTTTCGTCATGGTTTGAGTTGAATCTCAATATCGGAAACGTTCTGACGGCTCTCAACTGTCGCAAATACGGCTTGCAGAAAGAAGACTATATCATCGGCAACAACGAACTCGCTGACTTACTGGCAACTACCGGTTCGAGGGATTTGAACACGTCAGGCATTGAAAATGAATATATGCCTGAAATTATGCATATTGCGGAAGAAGAAAACCTGATGGCACGCGAAAAACGGATTGATGCCTTGCGCTGGCAATGGCTTGAAGCACATTCGTTTTTCAAAACGTTTGATATTGAGAGTGTTATCGCGTATATTCTACGCCTTGACATGCTCGAACGGTGGCAAAAAGCCGACATATCAAGTGGAGAAACGTCTTTCCGACAGATGATTACGACAATGAAACAGGAAAGCGCCGAGGCTCTCGAACGATTCGGCGAAAACCATAAATAAATCTCTTATATGCCTGATTTAAAGATTATTGCCGACGACAAAATACCTTTTCTGAAAGGAATTTTAGAGCCTTACGCTGATGTACGCTATTTGCCCGGAGCAAAGATTACGGCTGACGATGTGCGTGATGCGGATGCGATTTTTACCCGAACGCGGACAAAATGCAACGAAGCGTTGTTGTCGGGCAGTTCGGTCAAGTTAATTGCCACAGCAACAATAGGTTATGACCATATTGATACAGATTACTGCGACGTGAAAGGTATCAAATGGGTAAATGCGCCGGGCTGCAATTCCGGTTCCGTTAAACAGTACATTACCACGTCATTAGCAACATTGGCAGACCATTACGGGCTGCGGTTTGAAGATATGACGCTCGGTATTATTGGCTTCGGCAATGTCGGCAGCAAAGTATTCGACGCCGCTAAAGCGCTGGGTATGAACGTGATTGTTAATGACCCGCCGTTGGAAGCCTCACTTTCCGAAAGCCCTCTTGTCGGCAATCCTGTCAATTTCTCATCCCTCGACCACCTGCTTACAAACAGCGACATCGTAACTTGCCACGTTCCTCTGGAAAAAGACGGAAAATACCCCACGTACCACCTTGCGAACGACGATTTTTTCGACAAAATGAAACCCGATACAGTGTTTATTAACTCCTCGCGCGGACCTGTCTGCGACGCCGAAGCGCTGAAACGGGCAGTGGGATTATCTCAAAATCCGAAACTCAAAACTTTCATCCTCGACGTCTGGGAAAACGAACCGACGCCGGATGCTTATCTGCTTGAAAACGCTTTCATAGCAACCCCTCATATCGCCGGTTATTCTGCCGACGGCAAGGCCAACGGCACTGCCGCCTGCGTTAGCGAGTTTTGTAACTTCTTCGGTATTAGCGCATTACATGAATGGTATCCTGCCAATATTCCCTCTCCGCCAATGCCGTTAACAATAACCATTGACGGAAAAAGCAAATCAAAAGAACAAATCATCTTCGAAGCCGTAACCCACACCTACCCGATATTAGACGACAGCGCCCTGTTAAAGCGCTCTCCCGCCACTTTTGAAGAGCAGCGAGGTTCGTACCACGTCCGTCGCGAGTTTCAAAACTTCACAATATTTCCCGAAAACACCTCTTCGGAAGTAATTCAATCACTTGAATCTCTTGGGTTCAGAGTTGACAATGCATAAAATTTTTCCCATCGAAGCCCACCAAGACGTTCTCATCGAGATGTTTTTTTTAACAATCTTTAACTAAAAATATTTGGATTATTGACATTTTTTTTGCAATTTTGTATTATGTAGTAACACGTATTATTTAAAAAAGCATATCCGTTAAAGACAGAAAGAAAACATTGTCGCACGCTCCGACAGACGCAGTATCGTTGACCGTAGGTAGTAACGGTTTTGTTATAGACTTTGGCTGCGACCAAGAGATGACGGAGCATATCTTTTCGCCGCACGGGCATTACTTTTCTATAGGCGGCGACAAGAAGTCGGTTAATGATATCAAGAATCTGGGCGCCCTTGTTTCATATTACAGGAATTTGCATTGCGTCTATGAGTATGGCTATTCGAGTATGTTTAATCCTTCATTTGACGCCGACTATGTAGTAACAAAATTTGAATTTCTACTCGCCCAAGAGTGTTTTCAGGATGATTGCAGCACGGAGAGCCGAAAAATCATCATGAGCGCAGTTATCGACAAGCA
>JAITHS010000373.1 GCA_031279875.1 Tannerella sp. | reverse complement strand
ATATAATAGCATCCTTCGGGATCGACGCACCACCAGCGGTCGCCAAGTTTTTTAACGTAAAAGAAGCCTGTAACGTCGGTTCTCCGTTCCTTAAGCCCGCCGTATTTATTTAGTGCGTTTTTTTTAGCCTGCGCTTCATAGCCTGCAAGCAGTGCTACGGTACGGGTTTTAAACGGCTCGTAATTGGTATAAGTACGCGTGCCGTCGGAGTGATACAGCCGTCGTTGGGCGTCAACATTGATATATTGCTGCTTCGCCTGCCGGTCGGTATCAGCAGTGCAGGCGGCAAGCAAAAATGCCGTAAATGCGTAAAACATCGTTCTCATAATCATTCAAATCCCGGATTTTGAGGCATTTTAAGTGTCAGGTTAGCGTCGATAACTTCTTGCGGAATAGCGAAGAGGATATCGAAATCTCTTGCCGTTTCGCCTCCGTTATGATTGTATTTGCGTACTCTTTCGAGCCATTTACCGGTACGCAGCAGAGTACAGCGGCGTGTTTCTTCGCAAAACAATTCGCGCGAACGTTCGTCAAGGATATAATCGATGTCCACATCTTCGGCTTTAACGGGAGTGGCATTAGAGCGTGTTCTGATGATATTGAGAGTAGCGGCAGCGGCGGGTTTGTCGTTTAAGAGCAGCTGCGCTTCGGCTTTGAGGAGATAAGTCTCGGCTAACCGCAGATAGATAGCGTCGTTGTATTGATAAGGGTCGTCAACATAGTCGGAATAAGCATAATCCCATTTGCGGGAATAAGGCCAGTTTTGCTTTGCTCTTGCCGAGAAAGTAATATCTGCCGCCCATGACATTCTGACCGTATCGCCGTATTTGAGACCGGAAGGCAAGACGTCGGCTCCTGCACCGCCGTTTTCGTCGTTAGTTTTAAGGATAAAAAATTTACGGATAGCATAGTTGGAAAAGCGCTCATCGTTTGCTTCATAAATATCCATAGCCCATTTAGTAATCGACATTCGTCCTAAGCCTCTGCCGCCTCTGTCAACGGTTTTTTTAAGAACGTTAGCCTTACCGTTGAAACTTGCCGCCTCATATCTCGAAACGTGCCAGCGGCGCAGTATGTTTCGACCGCCTCCCGTTACCTGAAATTCAAACGGAAAGACCCACAGCGCTTCCGTGTTGCCTTCGTTACGGTTTGAATTGCCGTCATAAAACATATCCATAAATGCTACTCCGGGCTGTGTGCGACGCACTCCGTAGCGGGCGGTGATTAGTTTATATTCGGGAGTATTGATACACTTGTCAGCCCATTCGAGAGCCTTTTGGGGATTGTTTTTCCACAGATACATCTCCGACAAATAATGCTGTACGGCGCCTTTGGTGATACGTCCCTGATATTCCGGCTCTACGCCAAGATACTGCTCTGCAAAAAGCAAGTCGTTGATTATTTGGTCTTTCACTTCTTCAACGGGGGTACGTACCCAATCGGTTTTCACTTCCGACCCTAATGCTTCGCTAAGGTTGAGCGGCACATCACCCCAGCCGTAAGCCAGATAACGGTATGCCCATGCACGCATCGCTCTGGCATGGGCTATGACAGTGTTTTTGTTTGTTTCGGGCGGATTGTTGCCTCCTGTCCAGTCGATGTCGTCATCTTCGGCATGAACGATGATTGTATTGGCAGAGTTGACAACGCGGTATAACCAGTAAAAGTTATTGTATATCTCAACGTTAGTGGAATTATTCGTCTCCCAATTTTCGGCTACGCGGGCAAAACCGTCACGGTTGTTCGACGTCATATTGTCAACGCCGTTCATCCACATCTCCTTTCTGAGATAGTTACTCGCATCACGACCCTCATAATCCTCACGCACAAGCGAATAGAGACCGTTTAAACCCGACTGAAAACCGTTATAACTTGTATAAAGCGTCGGTGTAGTAATGATATGAGGCGGCTCTTCATTGAGAAAATCAGAAGAACAGCCTGTAAAGACCATGCTCAAAACGGTCGAAAATATTATTGAATATATAGTTCTCATATTATTTATATTTATGTGATTATTAATGATTTAAAAAGACAGATTTAATCCGACGACATATTCTTTCTGAAGAGGTACGGCCAACTGGGCGTCAAGTTCGGGGTCAAGACCGGGCCAATCGCTGAAAGTTATAAGATTTCTGCCGGTAAGATACAGTTGTACTCTGTTGAAGCCTGATTTTTTCATCAGTTTACTAAAATCATAAGATATTGTGATATCTTTGATACGCACGAAATCTTTTTTGTAATACTTTGTAGGGTTCATTCCTCCGTTTGAACCGCCGTTGATGTCGTTGATAATCCACTCATTAGTAGGATTATCTGGCGTCCACCAGTCTTTCTTTGTAGTGTTGCGCAGAACGCGCTGAAAAACGTTGTCCGAATCTAATGCGTTTGACGCTGTGATGCCGTGAATGCCGTGCATAAAGAAAGAGAAAGATAAATCTCCGTAAATAAGCGTATTGCTCATTCCCCATAAAACTTTCGGGTCTCGCTGTCCTTGTATTATCATGTCGTTGTTGGGGTCTATAACATCGTCTTGATTGATATCGACGGCTTTGCTTCCGCCCGGATATTTTTTGTAAACGGCGGCACGTTCTTCCTCGCCTAACTGCCAGATACCGTCCCATACATAACCGTAATTGACCCTGACAGGCTGACCGATAAACCAGCGGCTTACAACGTCGTCGATTTCTTTTCCGTTTTCGTCAAGGTCTCCGTAGAGTGATATGATTTTATTTCTGTTTGAACTGAAATTAGCTTTTGTCGTCCACGAGAAATTTTTCGTTACAATGTTGCGTGATTCTATTGCGAGTTCAAAGCCTTTGTTTCTGGTTTTGCCGATGTTTTGGGTTATTTCGGTAATGCCGTGAACGGGAGAAATAGTGCGAGGCAACAGAAGGTCGAAAGTATTGGTAATGTAATAGTTGATATCGCCTGTGATACGTCCGCCGAAGAGACCGTAGTCAAGACCGAAATTGAGTGTCTTGGACGATTCCCATCCGAGATTATCCATTCCAAGCGTACTCGGACGGTATC
>JAITHS010000361.1 GCA_031279875.1 Tannerella sp. | reverse complement strand
TCATTCATTGCGAGTTTCTTTTGCCACGCCTTGACGCGACCTGCAAAACGCTCTAATTTCATCGTGTCCACATCGCTGCAAGCAGCAACCTGAACGCCCGGACATGACGAAAAACTGCTAAAATCGGAACAGCCCTGCTGACCTAATCCGATAAAGCCTAATACTACTCGGTCGCTCGGAGCAATTTTGATGCCCTTTTGAAGCGTCCAGCTCGGTAAAATCGTAAGACTTGCGAGTCCTAATGCGGAGAAACCGAGAAATTCTCTGCGTGAAATGTCATTCTTTCTGTTTTCCATAATTTACTTTTTTCGTTAATAATGTGCTGCAAAGATACTATAAAAAAATTAAAAATTACGAATTCAATGACGAGGCTGCCTCAAAAGTGTTTTAGCACGCAGAAGACACAGATTTAACAGATGACCGCAGATAAATAACATGATACTACGGATAGTTCTATCGGCGCCTCTTTCATAAACGCTTAATTGTCTGCTCTCTGTCCGGCCCTACCGACACGATAAATATCGGAACTCCAAGTTCATGTTCAAGAAAACTGATGTATAAGTTAAATTCTTCCGGAAACTCGTCTTCGCTTTTGACTGACGTCATGTCGGTTTGCCAGCCCTCAATGTCGGCATATACCGGTTCGATGTTTGCTTCGGCAACTTCAAAAGGGAAATTAGTAACTTCCTCACCTTCAATACGATATGCCACACAGGCGCGAATAGTTTTAAATGTATCGAGTACGTCGCTTTTCATCATGATTAGTTTCGTAACGCCGTTTATCATAATTGCGTAGCGTAGGGCAACGAGGTCTATCCAGCCGCAACGGCGACGACGACCTGTTACCGAGCCGAACTCGCAACCGCGCTCACACATCTCTGCGCCGGTTTCGTTGTCCTGTTCCGTCGGAAAAGGCCCGCTACCGACGCGCGTACAGTATGCTTTGATGATGCCATATACTTCGCCGATATTGCGCGGTGCGACCCCCAAACCAGTGCAGCAACCTGCGGCGATAGTGTTTGAAGACGTTACGAAAGGGTATGACCCGAAATCTATGTCGAGCATCGTACCTTGTGCGCCTTCGGCGAGTATAGATTTGTCGGCAGTGAGATATTCGTTGATAACATGCTCACTGTCAATGAATTTAAATTTTTTGAGATATTCTAACGCTTCAAACCACTCTCTTTCGCTTTGGGCTATGTTGTAGCCGTAGTTCATGGCTCTCAACAAGTTTTCGTGTCGCAGTTTCGCGGCGGCGTATTTACGGTCAAAATCATGCAGCAAATCGCCTACTCTCAATCCGTTACGGCTTATTTTGTCGGTGTAAGCCGGTCCGATGCCTTTGCCGGTAGTGCCGATTTTACCCATACCCTTGGCGGCTTCGTTGGCAGCGTCAAGGATGCGGTGAGTCGGCATTATCAGATGAGCCTTCTTTGAAATATACAGTTGGGTTGCGAGATTGTGTCCGTTCGCAGCCAGACTGACGGCTTCTTCCTTAAACAGCATAGGATCAAGCACTACGCCGTTGCCTATGATATTGATTTTGCCGCCTTGAAAAATTCCCGAAGGAATTGAGCGCAGAACGTATTTCTTGCCGTCAAACTCAAGAGTATGACCGGCATTAGGACCGCCCTGAAAGCGTGTTATTACGTCATATTGTGGGGTCAGGACGTCAACAACTTTACCTTTGCCTTCATCGCCCCACTGTAATCCTAATAAAACATCTATTTTCTTCATTAATAATATATTATAAATTATTTATTTATTTCTCGACGGCATGTATTTGCAACGCGAACAGATGCCGTAAAAGTAGAGCGAGTAGTACTCGGACGTAAATTTCGATATCTTCAATTTGTCTAAAAAATTATTGATTTTTTCCTCTCTAATTTTTCTTACCCTGTCGCAATGTGTACAGATTAAATATGCGTAGCCTTCCGAAAGATGCTTTAATTCGTACTGTACCAGCGAGTTAGTAAATTGATGACGCACAATGATTTTAGCGTCAAGCAATAATTCGATAGTATTATATATCGACGCCTTACTGACGCGAAAGTTCTCATCTTCAAGTTTTTGCCGCAGCATTTCGGGAGTAAACGGCTCATCGGTATTATATATCTTACCGAAGATCGCGTCCCGTTCGATCGTATGACGCAAATTTTTACTCTTAAGATATTCCGAAAAGGCTTCCTCAATGGTTTCTGGCTCTGTATTTGTAATGTTCATCGTTTGCAATTTCAAATAAAAACTACTACAAAAGTAATGACTATTTTTGTCTTTACAAAAAAAATCATTACTTTTGTGCATTAAAATATTTTTTTAACACAAAATTTTATGAACATCGCAGCATTGGTTTCGGGTGGAGTTGACAGTTCAGTAATGGTTCATCTCCTGAAAGAAGCGGGGTACGAGCCGACGATTTTTTATATCCGTATCGGAACGGAAGACCGTGAAGGTTATATCGACTGCCCTGCTGAAGAAGATATAGAGATAACTACTTGTGTAGCAAAGCGTTATGGTTGCAAAATAGAGATTGTTTCGCTTCATGAAGAATATTGGGAAAAAGTGGTCGGTTATACGATAGAATCCGTTCGGCGCGGGCTGACGCCCAATCCCGATATTATGTGCAACCGCTATATCAAGTTTGGTTGCTTCGAGGAGAAATGGGGAAAGGATTTCGACAAGATTGCGACGGGGCATTATGCCACAACGACGGTCATAGACGGAAAAGTCTGGCTCTCAACGGCTAAAGATCCCGTCAAAGACCAGACCGATTTTCTGGGACAGATTACAAACCTGCAAATCAACAAGTTGATGTTTCCTGTCGGCGAGTTGATGAAAAGTGATGTGCGCCGCATCGCCGCCAAAGAGAACCTGCCGAGCGCCGAACGCAAAGACAGTCAGGGTATTTGTTTTCTGGGCAAAATTAATTACAACGATTTTATTGAGCGTTATCTTGGGCGCAAGGAAGGTCAAATCATTGAATATGAGACGGGTAACGTTGTCGGCAAACACAACGGTTATTGGTTTCATACTATCGGACAGCGCAAGGGGCTGGGTATGAGCGGCGGACCTTGGTTTGTAGTCCGAAAAGATGCTATACATAATATAATATATGTATCTAACGGCTACGACCCTGCTACTCAATATGGTAAAACAATTAATATTCAGGGCTTTAACTTCATAACCGAAGATATTTGGGGTGAGTTTGACGACGCCCGTGAGATAACATTCAAGATACGCCACACTCCGGAGTTCACGCACGGCTTGATAACCCGTCGCGGCGACGTTTATACCATCAATAGCGACCACGACATTCAAGGTATTGCTCCCGGTCAGTTTGCCGTAGTTTACGACCGCAATCACCACCTTTGCTATGGCAGTGGAGCAATAATTTGACGGTTTTTAGGTAATAAGGAAAAAAAATTGAAAAGCAGAACGGGAAAGTTTTTACGAGCCGTCGTATGTGAGAGTAAATGAATATTGACTTATGCCGACTCACTTTCTCGCCGCTTTTCAATTTTATAACCCTCACGGGCATTTTAAGAATATACCACCCTACATTGTTTAGCGGCGGCAAAGGTACGGACTTTTTTACTATCCATAAGTATATTTCGTTATACATTTTGCCCTTAAAATCTCTACAAATCTCTACAAATTTAAGAAAAATGAGTCAAAACACAGCGCAATTCAAAAAGAATGTGTAAATTTGCACCTTAAAATTTGCATATATGTTAATAAAGATTTATCCCGACAAACCCAGCATGAAAGAAATCGACAAAGTAGTAAAAGCTATGCGCGATGGCGGCCTTGTGATTTATCCTACCGATACGATGTATGCTATAGGCTGCGACGCCCTCAATGTGCGTGCGGTAGAGCGTATATGCAAGATTAAAAACGTAAATCCCGAAAAAAGCAACCTGTCGATTATCTGTTACGACCTGTCGAATATCAGCGAGTATGCCCGTGTGAGCAATACTGCCTTTAAACTCATCCGCGACTATCTGCCCGGACCTTTCACATTCATCCTGCCTACCGGCAGCGGGCTGCCGAAACTCTACAAAAATCGCCGCGAAGTAGGTATCCGAATGCCCGACAGCCCTGTGATACGCGAAATTTGCCATGAGTTAGGGCGCCCTGTACTTACCATGTCGGTGCAATATGACGAAGACGAGCCGGAATATGCCACCGACCCCGAACTCATCGACGAAAAATACGGTGAATACGTTGATTTTGTCATCGACGGCGGTTACGGAGATACCGAAGGCTCAACGGTAGTAAACTGCACCGTCGAACCTTTTGAAATTATACGTCATGGGAAAGGCATCATAGAGATGTAAGGGAACCTCTAAAAAATCGGATTGATATTAGAGTTATTTAATTTCAGTATAATCAACATATTCGCCCTCATTTTTGCCGATGATTTTCTTCTTGGGTTGAGATTTTTTCGCATTCGACGATGTGCCGTTGCCGCCGCGATGAGACGAATAACGGTCTTGTTGCCGCCGCGTACCACCGGTAAAAATTTTGCGTATCATACTGAATATGAAATAAAAAAGTATTGTCAACCAGATAAATTTCCACATGTTTGTTGTTATTTAAAGTGCAAAATTTCATTCTATCATCCCCAACGAGCGGAGCCATTGTTCGGCGCGGTCGGTCCATTCGTTTACTGTGGCGTCGGTGTCGCGCAGTCCGTAACCGTGTCCGCCGTTGGGATAGAGGTGCATTGTTGCCGGTACTTTAACCTGCTTTAAGGCGTAAAAATAACTCAACGCGCTGTTGATGTGCGGCTCGTCGTTTTCGGCCTGAACAATCATTGTCGGCGGCGTTTGGGATGATACTTTTATTTCCGGCGATAATGTTCCTAACTGCTCGCCCATCAGATATGCGGGATAAACGAGCAGACAGAAATCGGGACGTAACGAAACGGTATCGGTATCATAAGAATTGCACGTCATAGCAGCCAGATGTCCGCCTGCCGAGAAGCCCATGATACCGATACGGTTTGGGTTGATATTCAGTTCTTGATGATGCGACCTGACATAATGAACGGCTTTTTGAGCATCTTGGAGAGGTGCATCATGCTTTTCGCGACCGGCACGACGCGGCACACGGTATTTGAGTAATATTGCCGTGATACCAAGGTCGTTGAGCCAGCGGCAAATCTCGACGCCTTCGAGGTCGTAGGCGAGGATATTATAGCCGCCGCCGGGGCAAACAATCATCGCCGCGCCGGAATTATTTACTGCGGGTTTAAAGATTGTAATTGTCGGCACTCCGACATTGCTGATGCGGGTAACGGAGGCGCCACCGACACGGCGACCTGTCGTATCGGCCGATTCGGCAGGTAGCGTACCGGTTTCTCCCGGCGCAATGCCGTCGAAAAGTCGTATTTCGTCTTGAGCCTGAACCTGAACAACAGCGCTTAACATTGATACAATTATTAATATAAGTTGTTTCTTCATTGAAGTTCGATTTTGTCGCTTACGGTAAACTCGTTATTTTCGGCGTCATAGAACTTGTACTCTAAGAAGCCGAGACTTTGGTCTGCTACAACTTTCATGCTCCGGCTGTATTTCATCTTCCAGCGTAAAAGTGTGGACATCAATCCCTGAGTTATAAAAGCATATACATAGGGATGAATATGGAGGCGGAAGCGCTTCATATTAAGTGTTTTAGTCAACACTGTCAGTTTTTCCTGCAATGTATCCGTAAAGAGTATCGACGGTTTGGCGCGTCCTGTGCCGAGACATGTAGGACACATTTCCGAAGTGTCGATATTAACTATCGGACGAACTCGCTGGCGGGTTATCTGCATCAATCCGAACTTGCTGAGAGGCAAGATGTTATGACGTGCACGGTCGCGCGACATAGCCGTCCGCAGGTGTTCATACAATTGCGTACGGTTTGTCGATTCGGCCATATCAATGAAGTCTATCACGATGATGCCGCCCATATCTCGAAGTCTCAACTGGCGTGCTATCTCTTCGGCTGCCATTGTATTGACGTTAAACGATGCTTCTTCCGGTTCGTTGCCTATCTTGCTGGAACGGTTGCCGCTGTTGACGTCGATAACGTGCATAGCTTCAGTGTGTTCTATTATCAGATAGGCTCCGCTTTTAAATGTAACGGTGCGTGCCAGCGACGACTTTATTTGGCGCGTAACGGCATAATTGTCGAATATTGGCGTATCGCCGGAGTATAGTTTGACGATGTTCTTCTGCGCGGGCGCTATCAGCGACATATAGTCTAATACTTTGTTATAGAACTCTTTGTCGTTGATGTAAATATGCTCGAACGTGTCGTTGAGTACATCGCGCAAGAATGCCTCAAGGCGCGAATGTTCTTCAAAAAACACTGCCGGTGCCTTCACTTTGGGGGTTCTGACGATATTGTCGTCGAAGCGTTTCTGTAATGTTTGGAGTTCGTGGTTGAGTTCAGCCACACGTTTACTTTCAGCTGATGTTCTGACTATAACTCCGAAATTTTTAGGTCTGATGCTCTGGATTAGTTGCCTCAGACGTGCTCGTTCCTCGTTTGACTTTATTTTTGAGGAAACGGATATCTTATCCGAGAATGGCACCAGCACGAGATTACGTCCGGCAAACGACAATTCTGCCGTCAGGCGCGGACCTTTTGTTGATATCGGCTCTTTGGCTACCTGCACAAGTATTGTTTCTCCCACTGCAAGGACGTCTTCTATTTTGCCGTCTTTTTTGAGTTCGGGCATCATTGACGTCTTTAACGGAGAGAAATTTTTTTTGTTCTCGGATAACAGTTTTTTTAAGTAATTTTGCTGGGTAGTGAAGTTTGGTCCTAAGTCCTGATAATGGAGGAAGCCCTCTTTTTTACACCCTACGTCAATAAACGCGGCGTTGAGACCGGACAACAATTTCTTCACTTTACCCACATAAATATTACCGACAGCAAACTGTACGCTGTTGGCTTCTTTCTGAAACTCAACGAGTACACTGTCTTCCAATACTGCTATTGTAACATCTTTAGGAGTTACATCTACTATTATTTCACTTATCACACGTTTTCTTTTTTTCGTGTTACACAAACAAACAAAAAGAACAAACTTAACATAAGACGCATCTAATTTAAGCTTGTCCTTTTAAGGTTTGAGGTCAAACCGTCTTATTTCTTCTTGTGACGATTCTTCTTCAATCTCTTTTTGCGTTTGTGTGTGGACATCTTATGTCTTTTTCTTTTCTTACCACTTGGCATAATTCACTGTTTAAAAGGGGTCATGTTATTTTTTCTTTTTCGCTGTCTTTTTCTTTGCTTTTGAAACAGCATCCAAGAAAACACGTGCCGGTTTGAATGCCGGAATGTTGTGCTCCGGAACCGTAATGGTAGTATTCTTGGAGATGTTACGAGCCTTTTTCTCAGCTCTTTTCTTCACGATGAAACTACCGAAGCTTCTTAAATAAACATTTTCACCTTCTTCCAATGATTTTTTGATCAAGGACATAAAGGATGTAACAATTGTTAAAGTCTCTGACTTGTCATTGCCAGTGCTCTTGGCGACTTGGCTTATAAGTTCTGCTTTTGTCATATAAAAAAATTAAGTTAATGAATAAAAAGTTCTTATTTTGAGCCGCAAATATACGACCTTTTTTCGAGACTACAAAATTTTTTGCGATTTTTTTCAAAAAAAAGTGTGTTTTTTTTTGTAAAGTCAAAAATTTCACGTATTTTTGTAGTATTATTAACCCCTAAAAATGGAAAAAATATGTCATTAAACAAGGTAATTCTGATTGGAAATGTGGGTAAAGACCCCGAAGTAAGGTACATCGAAAGCAACACTGCGGTTGCAACGTTCCCTCTTGCGACGCACGACGGCGGCTACAAAAAAAGTAACGGTACCGAAGTAGCGCCCAGAACTGAGTGGCACAACATCGTAGCATGGCGTGAACGCGCACAATTTGTAGAGCGGCACGTACACAAATCTTCACAGTTATATGTGGAAGGTAAAATACGCTCCCGCAGTTACGAAAGCAAAGACGGTATAAAACGCTTTGTAACAGAAATTTATGCCGACAGGATAGAGTTTTACAGTTCCGGTTCTTCACGTCCGGACAGCCAAAACGCTAATAATAATAATCAACCGACTTCTACGCCTGCTGAGGCCGTAACGCCTTTGCCGTCGTCGGACGTTCCACCTCCATCAGAGCCTGTTGACGACATCCCGTTCTAAACAATGATTGAGGAAATTGATTTGTTTGCAATAGCGCTGTGCGGTGCTTTTGCATTGCTGTTGTTTGCTTCGTTGCTCTCGGCGGCTGGAAGCGCATTGTCGTCGCTGCCGCAGGATGATATAGAAAAAATTGAAGCCGGAGAATCCGCCCGCGAGCGCTCGGCTGTTTATTTAATAGAGCATATCCGGCTACTCAAGGCATCGTGTAGCGTTATGTATTCGGGAATAATAATCTCATTTACAGCACTTTTGATGTATGCGGCGCAACTGTTGCCGGAGACGGTACCGTTGCGCCTGCTCATCGCTTTCGTAGTTGCTTTGCTCCTCTGGGCGCTGTTTTACAACATCGTACCGAAAATGTTTCTCAAAAACAAACTCGGCATCCTGCTCTTCACAACTCCTGCTTTGAGGAGTGTAATAAGGATTTGCTCGCCGTTTGTAAGGATGTCGAACACGACGGTTGAGAGCGCCGCGCCCGAAACAAACCGCAAAAATCAGGTTCCCCTCGCCGACGAAGCGCCGGGCGACCTCTACGAAGAACAAGATATGCTCGACGAAATCATACACTTTTATAATAAGAAGTGTAACGAAATAATGACGCCGCGAACCGATATTATTGCTCTCGACATTGCAAGCGACCTCGACGCCGTCGTTAATATTGTCGTAGAAACAGGCTATTCACGATTACCTGTTTTTGAGGATAATGAAGACAAAATCAAGGGAGTACTCTTTGTTAAAGATATTATTCCGGCACTCAAAAGCGGCAAAACTTTCGACTGGCGCACGCTTATCCGAAAGCCTTACTATGTACCCGAATCGAAAAAGATTTACGACCTTCTCAACGAACTGCGCGCTACAAAGACGCATATCGCTATCGTAGTTGACGAGTTCGGATGTATGTCGGGAATAGTTACGATGGAAGATATCATAGAAGAGATAATAGGCGATATATCAGACGAATACGACGACGATGAAACCTCTTTCCTGACACTTCCCGACGGCAGTTACATCTTTGAAGGCAAGATGCAACTCAACGATTTTTTTCGCGAAACGGGCATTTCCGACAGTGAGTTCGGCGAAATGACCGACGAAGCCGAAACGCTGACAGGTCTCGTTCTTGCTATCAAAGGCTCGCTACCGCGACGCGGCGAAACGGTTCAATACCGCAACTATCGCTTCCGTATCCTCGAAGCAGACGCCAGACGTATCCTCAAAGTGAAATTTACCGCTCTCGAAAAAAAATGATTTATCAACTCAAAACACAACATTCGGTAACAGGTGTGATGAAAATCGATAAATCATCAGAAGAACTGCTCAATATGTTGCGAGATAAATCATTGTATATAAATGAATTATCTTCTATCAAGTCGGAAACACGTCGCGCCGAATGGCTGGCTGTCAGAGTATTGACGGAACATTTGTTCGCCGGTGTTATCGGCTCCGTCGAAATGCCTTACATTATATATAATATAGATGGCTCGCCCGCACTTAAAGACAATCGCCTCAATATCAGCATTTCACACACCAAAGGTTTTGCCGCCGTAATAATCGGCTCCAATCCCCGCCAGGGAATAGACATCGAATTTATTTCCGACCGCGCATGGCGATTGAGAGAACGTTTTTCGGAAACTCACGACTATTCTTGTAATGAAGAGGAAAATTGCAAATTGTTGGCAACCATCTTCTGGTGCGCTAAGGAAACAGCTTTCAAAGCATTGCACCAAAACGAAGTGGACTTTATCAAACATCTTCACATCATCCCGTTCCTGTTCAACGAAACAAAAAAAGAAGGTGTATTTATGCTCGAAGAAACAAAAACAGCTTATAATCATATATTTAGCATCAACTACAAAATAACCGACGAATATATTTTAACATGGACAGAGTAAATTTCAGATTAGGCAAAACCGAAATCAGGGTTAATCGTAACGGCTTTGGGGCATTGCCGATACAGCGCATTTCCGAATATGAGGCTGTCAAACTGCTACATAAGGCTTTCGACGGCGGTATCACGTATTATGACACGGCAAGGTTTTACACCGACAGCGAAACCAAACTTGGTATAGCTTTCGGCGGTTCTTTGCGCCAAAAAGTTATAATAGCCTCAAAATCAATGACCTCAAACGCCAATGATTTCAACCGCGACCTTGAAACCACGCTACGCAACCTCAAAACCGATTATCTCG
>JAITHS010000209.1 GCA_031279875.1 Tannerella sp. | reverse complement strand
CGTTTCTACGAAAATTATGGTTTCAAAGCGTTGAAAAGGCCTTATCTTCAGCCTTCTTACGGTCAAGGTAAGATTCCTGTGCCAATGATGTTGATGTGTCGCGGAAAGATAAACGATTTGACAAAGTGTATCCGATTGATTAAGAAAGAAGTTTATGGCGTTCCTCCCGCAACGCCGCGTCCAAATCGGCAATAATATCGTCGGCGTCTTCCAGTCCGACTGAAAAACGGAATATGCCGTTTCCCGCAAACGCTTGCCACGACGCGAGTTGCGCGGGCGTGTCGAAGCGAAAAGTAGTTTGCATCAGGGCGGCGCTATCTAAATAAAACAGCAGTGAGCGGTGATGTCCGAGCGACACGGCGTAATGAATGATTTTCAGAGATTTGGCAAATACGCTTGCTGCCGACCGACCATCGCAGACGGTTTGAAAAGTGAGCATTCCCGAAAAATTGCGCATCTGACGCTGTGCAAGGGCATGTTGCGGGTGCGAAAGCAGTCCGGGATAGAATACACGGCTGATTTTCGGATGCTGTTCGAGATACGCAGCAACTTTGAGGGCATTTTCTTCGTGCGCCCGCATCCGTAGCGGCAATGTAGCCATTCCACGCATTATGAGCCATGCGTTGAACGGGCTGATTGTGCCGCCAAGTCGTATCGCCGTTTTTTTTCGCAACGGTAATAAATCGGCTTTGCTGCCCACAATTGCACCGCCAAGTGCATCGCCGTGTCCTCCCAAATATTTTGTCAGTGAATGAATGACGAAATCAGCGCCAAGTTGCAACGGCTTGGTAGCAACAGGCGTGGCAAAGGTTGAATCAACGGCAAGTCGGGCGCCAACTTTATGAGCAAGTTTTGCAACTGCTTCAATATCAGTAAGTCGCAATAGCGGATTACAAGGTGTTTCGATATAAACAAGGCGAGTATTTGGTTGCAAAGATGCTTCGACGGATGCCAAATCCGACGTATCAACCTTTGTGATTGCGATGTTCAATGCAGGAATCATCTCGTTTGTCATCTCCGACAGAGCAGCATACGCCACATCGCTCACAATGGCGTGGTCGCCTGCTTTAAGGGTATGCAGCAGCAATGCCAAAATAGCCGCCATCCCGCTTGCAAAGGCAACTGCACATTCCGCATTTTCGAGTGCCGAAAGCTTGTCTTCCAACTGACGAATAGTGGGATTTCCCCATCGGGTATAAATCCAAGGGTCATTTTCTTCAAGTCCTTCGACCGAAAAACCGGTGTCGGCGTCAACAGTATAAGTCGTTGACATAACGATATTCGGCACAGAAGCACGAGTATCGGGGTCGGGACGCTCGCCTGCGTGAACGGCTTTGGTGCGCTCGCCGACATAAAGAGGTAAGTTGCTCATATTTAACGGTATATTTTTTGTCTCTCTGTCATTTGAAGCGCCCCGAACTTACACTTTGCAATACAGTCACCACAACCGGTACAGCGTTCGGGATAGCGTACAACAGCATAGGTGTTTTCTTCCTTAACAGTTTCAATCACTTTTCGCGTGCATCTCTTCACGCATCGCCCGCAGCCCGTACAGCGCTCTGTATCAATGCAGAGAACCTTGTTTCTATTCTTGCGCCCGCGAATCACGCTTGCCGTGATCCACAGCAGAAGTAGCCCTCCAATAATGTATAAAATCTTCATCGCAAGTTTAATTAGTAGGGCTTTTACCTTCAATCCACGACGTAATTTCTTTTGCTGTCGGCGGGGTTTTAGGAGAAACAAAGCCATACAAGTCGCCGTTTTCGTTAATCATGAATTTTTGGAAATTCCATGTTACTTCAGCGTCATGTTTGCCGTTTAATGATTTTAGTGTAAGCCATTTATAGAGCGGATGAATATCGTCGCCCTTAACGGAAATTTTTGCCATCATTGGAAACGTAACGCCGTAATTTGCAGTGCAAAACGCTTTGATTTCCTCGTTAGTACCCGGTTCCTGACTGCCGAAATTATTTGCAGGGAAGCCGATAATCACAAATCCGTCGCCGCCGTACTTGTCGTAAAGAGCCTGTAAATCTTTGTATTGAGGCGTTAGTCCGCACTTCGATGCCACGTTGACAACCAGAACTTTCTTACCTTTCAGTTTCGATAGCGGGAAGTCCTCACCCGTAATGGTTTTGACCGTAAAGTCATAAAAACCTTTCTCTTTTGTTTGCTTTTGAGCCATTGCCGACATCATCATGCAAAGAGATAAAACAGTAAATAACAATCTTTTAATCATAATATATTAAATATTTTAGTTTGACAACTTAATATCGTTCTTCCAATTCATACGAATAATTATTCCGAAAAAACTACTTATTTGTGGCATATTCTTTGTTATGTTGTTGTTTCCATTGACGAAATACTCCCTTATGCGCCAGGTGGTTTAAATCCACAGCACCTCGTGTACCATCCTCAAATGTTACATGAATGGTGTAATTGCCTATGGCTTTGACTGTTATTGGTCTTGCTATCATAGTTTTTTTGCTTTTAATCGTCTGCAAAAGTAGTGATTTTTTTTGTATTTTCAAGATTTTCAATAAAAAAAACGTCGCAGGCTTGTGTATCTCACACTATGACTTGATGGTATCTCACACTATGGCTTGATGGTGTCTTGAGAGTTGAGATGACAGTACCACGTCATTGCTAGCAGGAATGGTAGCCCCAAACGATAGGTAATGACGGTACCCAAAACCCTTGCAGTGGTTTTAAACCCTGCAAGCGGTTTGGAGCTTACGTCCGTCATTATAAGCGTCGGCGCAATCAAGTGTCGTCCCATGCGGGACTATTGTTG
>JAITHS010000181.1 GCA_031279875.1 Tannerella sp. | reverse complement strand
ACTATCTTTGCAGCCTAATTTAAAACAAAAAACATGAAGCATTCTATTATCTTTTCATGCATTCTCGCCTGTGCCGTTTTTACAACGTGCTGCGACGGACAACAAACGGAATTTACTTCCGAAATAAATGATTTTAAGGCTTTTTCGGCTCAATTTGCAAAGCCGCACTATCAATTCGGCACGGCGCCGCTTTGGACTTGGAACACCAAAGTTACACCTGCACTTATCGACGCCTCTCTCAAAGACCTCAAAAACAAAGGCTTCGGCGGCGTTTTTATCCATCCACGTCCGGGGTTGATTACCGAATACCTGTCGGACGAATGGTTTGCTCTCTTCCAACATTCTATCCGTCGCGGCAAGGAACTGGGTATGAAAGTCTGGATTTATGATGAAAACTCGTATCCGTCGGGATTTGCGGGCGGACACGTGCCGGCGCAGATGCCCGAAAGTTACAATCAAGGTCAAAGCCTTTTGCTGCAAAAGTTTAATACTTTTCCCGACAGCGTTCCGGCTGATTTGTTTATCGTTTTGAAGCGCGACGGCGACAAGATTACCGACATTACGGCAACGGCAAACGCCGAAACAGGCAAAGACGGTGAATATTACGCTTTTAAGAAAGGCTTTTACGGCCAATCGCCATGGTTCGGCGGCTATTCCTACGTTGACCTTTTGATGCCGGGAGTAACGGAGAAATTTATCGAAATCACGATGGATGCTTACAAACAGCGCTTCGGGGAGGAGTTCGGCAAAATGGTGCCGGGGTGGTTTACCGACGAGCCTAATATCAATCCTCCGGGCGGAATACGTTGGACGCCAGACCTTTTCGACGTTTTCGAGAAGCGCTGGGGATACTCGCTCAAAGACAATCTGCCGTCGCTTTTCGAAGGCACAGGCGATTGGCGGCGTGTGAGGCATAATTACTCGCAAACGCTTCTTGACCTCTTCATCGAACGCTGGTCAAAGCCATGCTACGAATACTGCGAGGCTAATAATCTCCAATTTACCGGTCATTATTGGGAGCATGGCTGGCCTGCGCTGGCCGACGGCCCCGACAATATGGCGATGTACGCATATCATCAAGTGCCGGCTATCGACATGCTTTTCAATCAGTATAACGACGTTTCGCCGCAGGCACAGTTTGGTAACGTTCGTGCCGTGAAGGAATTGCGCAGCGTCGCCAATCAAATGGGACGCAACCGCACTTTGAGCGAAACTTACGGCGGAGGAGGATGGGACGAGACTTTCCGCGATTTCAAGCGTCTGGGCGATTGGGAATACGTTTTGGGCGTAAATTTCATGAACCAGCATATCGCCGATTTGAGCATAGCCGGAGCCCGCAAATATGACTATCCGCCGGTCTTTTCGCCTGTCGAGCCGTGGTGGGACTGCTATCGCTCGCTCAACGTCTATTTCGCACGGCTCTCGATGGCTTTGTCGGCAGGAGAGCAAATCAATGATATTCTTCTTATCGAACCGACTACCTCTGTATGGCTCTATTACGCCTACGGCAAACGCTCTCCGCAATACAGTGAAATAGGCAAAACGTTCCAAAAATTTGAGACAGCACTCGAAAAAGCACAGGTAGAGTATGACCTTGCTTCCGAAGATATTATGAAAAATCACGGCAAAGTGAAAGGCAAAAGTCTTGTTGTCGGCAAACGCGCTTATTCGCATGTGATAATTCCGCCGTTGACGGAAAATCTCAACAAGGTTACTTTTGACCTCTTGCGGAAATTTGCCGATAAAGGCGGACTTATCACTTCTTATTCCAAACCCGAATATATTGAAGGACAAAAGAATGAGGCGCTAACGGCGTTCTTTGCAGATACCTCGAAAGTTAATTTTATCGCTTCTTCTGACCCGCTGAATACACGTCCGTTTATTTCTCCCAAAATATCTTTTGAAGTTTCTCGTCAGAACGTCGAAATGTTTCACCTTGGCGGATGCGAATTCGAAGCAGGCGCCGAACTCTATCATCAACGTCGTGAAATGAAAGACGGACAGTTGATTTTTTTCGTCAATTCGAGCCTTACCGACGTGGCTTCGGTTTCGATTAATGTTAAAGGAAAAGATGCTCTCGAACTTAATGCTTTGACGGGCGAAATATTTGATTATCAGGAATCTGTCGCTTCCGACGGACGTATCAGAATCAATTTTGATGTAATGCCCGCCGGAAGTCGGTTGTTCTACGTTTTCGATTCTATACAAAGCGGATATCCGGTACAAAAGTATGTTCATTACAACCAATTTGTGGCGGAAGTATCTTCCAAAATAAAGCCTGTTGACGATAACGTGCTGACGATTGATTTCTGCGACTTGACTATTAACGGTCAGACATACAACGATATGCACCTCTTTAATGCCGCCGACCGCGTATTTAAGGAACACGGTTTCAACGACGGAAACCCGTGGAACACGTCCGTGCAGTACAAAAACGGCACCGTGAGCCGCGACACATTCACAACAGGCGGATTTACAGCGGCTTACAACTTCACCGTCGCCGAAAACTTCGACTACTCATCGCTCAAAGCCATCGTCGAACGCTCGGCGCTCTACACTGTGAAAATCAACGACATAGAAGTCAAAACCGACGGCAAAACGTGGATCGACCCCGAAATGGATATCATTCCGATCGGACAACACGTCAAACGCGGCGCTAATACGCTGACAATAACCGTATCGCCGTTCCGCATCCTCGCCGAAATCGAACAGGTTATTATTTCCGGTAACTTCCGCGTCCGCCCCGCCGCAAAAGGTTTTGAAATCATATCGCCTGCGCCGTCTTTCGACCTCAGCAGCTGGAAAGCACAGGGCTACCCGTTCTACGGCAAATCTTTTTCATACTCTAAAAGATACATTTTAGACGATTTGAAAGACCGATATGCGGTAGTTTTGGGAAAATGGAACGGCACGGTAGCCGAAGTATTTGTCAACGACAAATCGGCAGGCATCATCGGCTTCGAGCCTTACCGGTTAGACGTCAGCAAGTTTCTTAAAAAAGGCAGTAACGTTATTGATGTCCGCGTCGCAGGCAGTAACCAAAACCTGTTCGGACCGTTTCACGGTAACCGCGCTCCCGGTTTAGTATCGCCGTGGGACTTCCGCAACGTCCGAGAATACCCTGCCGGCGATAAATACCGGCAATTGGATTACGGGCTGACTGGCGATTTTCAATTGAGAGTGGAGACAGGACACGCGCCGTCTGTCCCGTAGAGTGAGACACGCTCCGTCTGTCCCTGAACAAATAGAAAGGGCATTCGTCTTTGCAAGCAGGAATGATAGCCCCAAACGAAAAACGATGACGGTACCCCGAACCCTTGCAGTGGTTTTAAACCCTGCAAGCGGTTTGGAGCTTACGTCCGTCATTGGTAGGAACGAAGCAATCCAGAGAAAAACAGGTGCCACGTCATTGGTAGTGTCACTTGAACCTATGAAAACAAACAAATATAGAAGAAATACCATGAAAACGGTATTGACTGCGGTGCGGTTTCGTCGTACCTTTGCGGCGTCAAAAGTTGACGAAATAATTTATTAACAATATTAATTTTTAAGCAAAATGAAAAGAAATTTTATTAAAGTGCTGTTATTAAGCGCATTAACGTACTCCGCGATAAGTGTTTCGGCGCAGGAAATACGGATTGACAATGTTAAATTTGTGCATCCCATTGTTGAAAAATGGGTCAGTGAATACCGTAAAGCGTATCCCGATTCGAAGTTGCAAATTGTGGCAGGTAATGAGCAAGCCGACAAATCATCGGTTATATCTGTTGTAACAAGAAAAGTCAAGGACGATGAAGTAGTTTATGTCGGTCGGTACGCTCTTATTCCGGTCAGCAACGAAAAAAATCCTCTGCTCTCGAAGGTCGGCAAAGGTTTGAAAGCAAAGGATCTGAAAAACCTCGTCT
>JAITHS010000117.1 GCA_031279875.1 Tannerella sp. | reverse complement strand
GGATACGCTCAAAACACAGACACTCAAAGAGATAGTCGTTGTCGGTTCATATCGCAACGCGCTTGAAAGAAACTCTTCGTTGCATGTTGATTTGGCTGATAAACAGTTTCTTGGCGAGCATTTTACAGGCAATTTGGTGCAGACATTGGATAATGTGGCAGGCGTGCGCTCAATGGATATTGGCGCCGGCTTTGCCAAACCGGTTATTAGGGGGTTGGGCTTCAACCGCATTGCTGTTACCGAAAACGGCATCAAGCAGGAAGGCCAGCAATGGGGCGCCGATCATGGACTTGAAATTGACGCTTTCAACGTCGAACGGGTTATTGTGCGCAAAGGGCCGCTGTCGTTGCTCTACGGCAGCGATGCTATGGGTGGCGCTATCGAGATTTTGTCGCCGATTGCTCCTGCCGACAACCTGTTTTTCGGCGAGGCGGCATTGCTCGGTAAATCGGTCAATACTACGCTTGGCGGCTCGTTGATGCTCGGATTCAAACGCGGAGTGTGGCACGTCAGAGGGCGCTTTTCGGAGCAGCACTTCGGCGACAGTCGCATTCCGACCGACACTGTTGTGTATCTCACTCAACGGATGCCGATTGCGGGCGGAAGGCTGAAAAATACAGCCGGTTTCGAGCGCGATGCGTCGTTGTTTGCAGAGCGCAGAAAGGGATTTTACTATTCCAATTATGCTATCAGCAATGCGTATCAGAAAGTCGGCTTTTTCCCCGGAGCGCACGGCGTGCCTGATGCTTCGCGGTTGAAAGACGATGGCGACAGTCGTAATATCGATATGCCTTTCAGTACGGTCAATCACCTTAAAATGACTACACGTCAGCGTATTACGCTTTCGGATATGACATTTTCGTGGGACGGCGGATTTCAGCGCAACAACCGCGAAGAATGGAGTTTGTTTCACACCCATTACGGCTCGCAGCCCGTTCCGACGGTTGACAAAGACAAGGAACTCGCGTTTTCAATTTCGACCGTCAGTTCGGCGTTGAGAGCAGAATTGTCTGCCTTTGAGCGTTTTAAATGGACGGCAGGGTGGGATTTGCAGGCGCAACGCAACACTATCGACGGCTATTCGTTTCTTTTGCCTCAATATAAGCGTTTTACGACAGGCGCTCTCTTGCTTGGCGAATTTCGTTATTCGCAGCGCCTGACTGTCGGCGGAGGCATTCGTTACGATTTCGGAAAGACGGAAATATCAGAATATCAGGATATTTATCTTGAAGAATATTTGCGTCGGCGCAATTATCCCGAATCTGTTGTGGAAGCAAACAAAACGCGGAGTTATGCCGTTAATCGGCGTTTCGGTGATGTGTCTGGTTCGCTTGGCGTTGTGTGGCAAATGTCTGATAATTACCTGTTTAAAGCAAACGTTGGGCGCAGTTTCCGTTTACCCGGCGCTAACGAGCTTGCCTCCAACGGTGTTCATCACGGCGCTTTCCGCCACGAACAGGGTAATGCTTCGCTCAATTCCGAAACAGGCTGGCAAACGGATGCTTCGCTGCTATTCCAACGCGGATGTATTTCGCTGACATTCAGTCCGTTTTTGTATTATTTTGAAAATTATATCTATCTTCGACCTACCGGCGAATGGTCTGTTTTGCCTCATGCGGGGCAAATTTATCGCTACACCGGCGTCGAAGCGTTTTTTGCAGGCACGGAAGCAGAGATGAGAATAGATATTACACGCCGTTTAACATACACGTTTTCAGGCGAATATATCTATACTCACAATGCCGACGAGCATACGCCGATGGCGTTTTCGCCACCTTCCTCAATGCGCAACAGACTGACGTTTAAAGCGTCCGAAAAAATCCGGTTAAATGCTGAATTACAGACTGTTGCCGCACAAAACAGGGTGGCGAAAAATGAAGACCCTACAAGCAGAGCAAACCTTGTACATCTTACCGCCGTCATGCGTCTATCCTTTGCCGAAGTAACCTTATCGGCTCATAATCTGCTGAATACGGCTTACTTCAATCATTTAAGTTTTTATCGAAAAGCAGAAATCCCGGAACCCGGACGAAATCTGCAATTATCAATTATTTTACCAATTAAATTATTATTAAAATGAAATTATATAAATTATTTATAATCAGCCTTATGGCTACAACGGCAATCGTTTTTAACGGTTGCAAAGAAGACAGCGACACCCAAAAACCTGTCATCAATCTTGAAGAGCCTGCCGAAGGCGAGATACTGCAAATCGGCGGCGAACATGGCGTACATTTCGAGTGTGAGTTTACCGACAATGAGGCGCTCGCGTCCTACAAAGTCAATATCCACCCCAATTTCGACGGACATACGCATTCAAAGGTCGTTTCGACACGTAGCGAAGCACAAACCGTTGATTTTGAGTTTGAAAGGTCGTGGACGCTGTCCGGCAGAAATGCCGCAATTCATCATCACGATATAATAATTCCCGAAAATGCAACTCCGGGCGACTATCATCTGATGATTTATTGCACCGACGCTGCCGGCAACGAATCGCACATCGCCGTCAAAGTGGAGTTGAGCCACGAAGCAGGCGAACACGAACATGACTGAAAAACGTCGCACAGTACGATAATTTTTTATCGGGGACCTCGAAAAATTGAGTTTTTTACGGAATACATTCAAAAATAATTACTAACTTTGCATCGCTTTTAATCATAAAACATCAAAATAACATGCTTGCAAAGCGAATAATACCTTGTTTGGATGTCAAAGACGGCATGACCGTCAAAGGCGTCAATTTTGTGAACCTCCGTATAGCCGGCGACCCGGTAGAACTCGGCGCCGAATATAGCCGTCAAGGAGCCGATGAACTCGTTTTTCTCGACATCACCGCCTCTCACGAAGGTCGCAAAACGTTTACCGAAATGGTAACAAAAGTGGCGGCAACGCTCAACATCCCCTTTACCGTAGGCGGCGGCATAAACGAACTGTCTGACGTTGAGCGACTTCTGAACGCCGGCGCAGATAAGATTTCGGTCAACTCCGCCGCACTTCGCCACCCCGAACTTATCGACGAGATAGCGTCCAATTTCGGCAGTCAAGTGTGCGTAGTCGCTATCGACGCACGTTTTGACGGTTCGGAATGGATTTGCTATCTCAACGGCGGACGCATACCGACAGAGCAAAAACTCTTTGACTGGGCCAAAGAAGCCGAACAGCGCGGCGCTGGTGAGATACTCTTTACAAGCATGAACCACGACGGCATCAAGACCGGCTATGCTAACGACGCCCTCGCGGTTCTTGCCGATACGCTCGGTATTCCCGTCATAGCATCCGGTGGTGCCGGAAAGATGGAGCATTTTCGCGACGCTTTCGTTGTCGGTAAAGCCGACGCCGCCCTCGCCGCAAGTGTATTTCACTTCAATGAAATACCGATTAAAGACCTCAAAGATTATCTCCGCCAACAAGGTGTCGAAGTAAGATTATAAAAATATTTTGCAATTAAATTAATAATTACTATCTTTGCAAGCGAAATAGCGTCAAAAATTATGGGAAAGACATATAGAAATATCGTCCTAATGTGCTTTTTAGCTGCTTCGGCAGCGATAAACGGGCAACGGTCGTATCCTGTGGATGCGGCAAACAGATTGTTTTCGGAGGCGCAAGACCTCTTGGAGCAAAAAAATTACGCCGGATGTACCGACAAACTCGGCGAGTATTTGAAAGTGGCAAAAGACCGCGACCTGTTGCAGGAAGCCGAGTATCTGCTTGCGTATATCGCATGCCTCGAAGGTAAAGAAAATGCAACGGAAATGCTGGAATCTTTTGCGGAGAAATATCCCGATTCCCGTCATAACGACGAAGTTTGTCTGCTGGCAGGTAGAGGATGGTTTGCCCGCGAAGAATACACCAAAGCAGTCGAACTGCTCTCAAATGCGCGTATTTCTACACTTACCGATACCCAGCAGGAAGAATTGTATTACCTCCTCGCCCGATCACAGTTTGAGAACGGCGAACCCGAAATAGCACGCACAAATTTCATCTACGTAGGCGAATATTCCTCCAAATACTCTTTGCCTTCTTTATATTATATATCGTATATCGACTATCGGACAGGCAAATACACCAACGCTCTTGCAGGCTTCAACAAGTTGAACAAACTGCCCGAATATCGCCGGAAATCCGATTATTACATCGCCCAAATCTATTACATGCAGGAAAATTACAGCGATGCAGCCAGAATTGCCGAAAGATTGCTGCGTCAATATCCTGATAGTGAAAACAATGCAGAACTTTATAGAGTAGCCGGCACTTCGTATTACAATCTCGGTAATCAGGATAAAGCTATTGCCCGTTTGCGGCAATATGTCGCTTCTACCGACAATCCCTCACGCAACGAAGAATATTTGCTCGGCGTTTGCGAGTATAACCTTGCAAATTACAAAGAAGCCATCACGGCACTGACGGCAGCAGTGAGAGTAGAAGATGAGATGGGACAAAACGCAAACCTCTATCTCGGACAATCTTATCTGCACACCGGCGATAAGAGCCGCGCAAGAATGGCTTTTGAAGCGGCAAGTTCGATGTCTTTCAACCGAAAGGTACGCGAAACGGCGCTCTACAACTACGCCCTGCTTGTTCACGAAACATCGTTTACCGGCTTCGGAGAATCGGTCAAAGTGTTTGAAAAATTCCTTAAAGACTTCCCCGAATCTCAATATGCCGACAAGGTAAATGACTATCTTGTAGAAGTTTACCTGACATCCAAAAACTACGGAGCAGCTCTTGAATCCATCAATAAAATACGCCGTCCCAACAATAAAATACTTGAAGCCAAGCAAAACATACTGTTTCAACTTGGTAATCAGGCTTTTATGAACAGCACTATGCCCGCTGCACTCAACTATTTCAATCAAGCGATAGAAATGGGCAATTATGATAGCGATGCCCGCGCCAGTGCGTACTTTTGGCGTGGCGAGACATATTATCGAATGGGAGACTACAACAATGCGACAGCCGATTTCAACACATGCCGCAACATGACTTCACACAGTTCCGGTACACATTCGCTGCTGTATTACAATCTCGGATACTGTTATTTCAAACGTCAAGACTTCCAACAGGCGTTAGTATCGCTGCGACGCTATGTGTCGCTCGAAACAAATCAAGAAGCCATGTCGCTTGCCGACGCCTACAACCGTATCGGCGACTGTCTCTATCACGACCGCCTTTATAACGAAGCCGAAACAAACTATTCCAGAGCAGCATCGTTGCAACCCGGCTCCGCCGATTATTCTATCTATCAGTCCGGTTTTATGATGGGACTGCGCAAAGATTATCAAGGTAAAATTAGTCAGTTAGACCGCGTTATCAACGATTATCCGCAGTCGCCTTATGTTGACGACGCCCTCTACGAACGCGGTCATACGAAAGTTCTTCTCGAACGAAATAACGAAGCCGCCTCATCGTTTCTGACCTTGCTGTCGGAATATCCCAACAGCAGTTTTGCCCCGAAAGCAGGCATTCGGTTAGGGCTTTTATACTATAACGATAACGAACTGCAAAAGGCTGTAAATGCTTATAAATTAGTTGTTTCGCAATATCCGGGCAGCGAAGAAGCAAAAGTAGCCGTTCAGGATTTACGGTCGTTATATATTGACCTTAACGATGTCGATGAATATGTGCAGTATGTAAACTCGCTCGACGGAACAATGAAAATTGAAGTTACCGAGCAGGATTCGCTCACATTCATAGCCGCAGAGAAGCTCTTTACACGAGGAGATTTTGATGGCGCGAAGAAAAGTCTGCGTAATTACATAAATACTTATCCGTCAGGTGCTTTCAGCTCCAATGCCAATTATTATCTTGCCAAGATTGCTTTCGACAACAAAAACTATCCCGAAGCCAAAAGGCTCTTTTCAATCGTGATAGACGGCGGAGAAGTCAAATTCAGAGAAGAATCGCTGGCACGCAAATCCGAAATCGAGTATGAACATGACAAAGATTATGATGCGGCGCTACAAACCTTCAAACAATTGCTGGCGGTAGCCGAAACACGTGAAAACCTTGAAGCGGCACGGTTAGGAATAATGCGTTGCGCACAGTTTACGGGCAACGAAAAAGACGCCCTCAACGCCGCCGACGAGTTGCTGAAATCTTCTACTCTGTCGCCCGAAATAGAAACCGAAGCCCGCTATCTTCGTGCCAAATCATATATCAATCTCGACCGTACAGACAAAGCTATTGCCGACCTGACAGCCCTCAGCAAGGATACACGTACCGTTTTCGGCGCCGAAGCCAAATACCGGTTAGCACAAATATATTTCGACAACAAAGACGTAGCACGCGCCGAAAAAGAAATGCTCGCCTTTATTAAAGAAGGTACAGACCACCATTACTGGCTGGCACGAGGATTTATTCTTCTGGCTGATATTTACATCAGTAAAGGAGATGATTTTCAGGCTCGCTCGTATCTCAACTCACTAAAACGTAACTACGGAGGCAAAAACGAAGAAATCGACAATATGTATGACCGGAGAATAGCAAAGCTGACCAAGTAATAGTTTTTAAAATATTTTAATTTATGACGATTATATATAAAAAAATTTTAATAATATGCGGACTAATGCTCTCATTATCGCTATCCGCTCAAAACACTCGCAACACTCAAAACACTCGCAACACTCAAAATGAGGAAGAGCGAGATTTGAACCGCGAGATGACGCTCGAACGCGAATACGACCCCATTGTAAAGGACGCAGCGAAAGTCAACACCCTGCCCGAAGTACAGGAAATAACCGTATCGAAGCGAGACATCGAATACTCCAACTACGTACTTCCGGTTAAAGTTACGTCGAAAGACATGAACATATTGCCTGTCAACCCGTTAACGACATATTTCGACCACTCAACACGCAACGGATACATCCATTTCGGCGGCGGTATGCTCTTCAATCTTACCGGCGACGTCGGATACCATATTATTAACACCGACCGCGACTTGCTCGGAGTGTGGTTTTCGCATCGCTCGTCGCAATGGAACGCTTCGTTTCTCGACCACAACGGTTTCAACGCGCCCGACGACACCGCAAAACGTAAGGCTATAATTAATGATAATCTCGGAGGACTTGATTACAAACATATTTTTAACGCTTCCGAACTCAAACTCGGCGGCCGATTCGGCTATTCTACATTTAATTATTACGGGACAAGAACCGTTCTTCCGCGAACAGACGAACTTCCGAACAATAGCTATGAAACAAATCAGGCAAACCGCCTTATCAACGGATACGCTTCTTATGCAACTACCGACCCCGAAACGTTAGGCTTCCATGCCGGTCTTGATTTTACGAATTTCAACCAAAAATACTCTTTGTCGGAAGACTACAACGGCGCTACCGAAAATCATATCGGAATGAACTTCGGCATTGCTTCACCAACCCAAAACGGGCTGTCGTTCGGCGTCGATCTGAAAACCAACATCCTGACATACACGCCGCCCAGCATTGATTTTGCCGACAGCGCTATGTTCAACACTCATTTCAACGGTACCGTCAATCCGTATCTGATTCTATACAAAGACACATGGAAGTTGCGGCTCGGACTGAACCTGATGCTCGTATCGCAAAACGACAAGATCACGTTTTTCCCTTCACCCGACATCGCTCTCGACATCCCGTTTTCCCGCACCAGCATTTTCTACGCCACCATATCAGGGCGCGTAGAATCGAACTCTATGGCCGAAATTGCACGTATCAACCGCTATTTCAGCCCTCTTTCTCCGGCTTTCGCTTCCAAAACATGGGCTGACTTCACCGTCGGCGTCCGCAGCAGCGCCGCACCCGGACTTCATTTCGACATCTTCGGCGGGTTTAAATATACCGAAAACGATATGTTCTTTAATCCATCTTCTGCTTTTATAAATAACGGCGGTTTTTATAATATCAGTATGCCGTACCAGCCTGCATCTCAACGTCTTCAAGCCGGCGCATCGGTTAATTATAATTACAGAGAAAAAGTAAACCTCTATCTCAAAGGCGTTTATGACTATTATACTTTAAAAGAAGACGAAAGTTTCGACTTTACAGACGAAACCAAAAATATCCCGTTCGGCAAACCGACGTTTACCGTTAATGCCGGCATTAAAGTTTGTCCCATTAATCCGCTGACTATCAACCTCGATTATGCTTTGCTGACCGGAATGCACGCTTATGTTGCGTATGATTTTTCACGCCCTGTTCTGCATGACTACTCCATGACGCCCATCCACGACATGCGTTTGCAGGCAGCATGGCAATTCAACGACGCTTTCAGCGTCTATGCCCGCTTCAACAACATGCTCTTCCGCTCGCAAGAACTCTTCTACGGCTATCCGATGCAACCGTTCTCAATAATGTGCGGTTTGAACTACAATTTCTGATAACCGTTATGAACGCTCTGTTTATCAACAAATTAGAAGAAAGCGGCGTCAATCCTACGGCGGTAAGATTGCTCGTGTTTCGGTCGATGAACTCGTTCTCGCGCATGTTTTCGCTTGCCGACCTCGAAGACGATTTAGATACCGTTGACAAATCAACGTTGTCGCGTACTATAAGACTTTTCATTCAACATAAACTTATTCACAGCATAGACGACGGATCGGGGTCGGTCAAGTATGCCGTTTGCAGCGAAGGCTGTAACTGTACCCTCGATGACCTCCACGTTCATTTTCATTGCCACGAGTGCAGGACGACTTTCTGTCTCGAAAACGTCGCCATTCCTGCCATTAAACTTCCGCAAGGCTTCGTTACCGACAATATTAACCTTGTGATGAAAGGTTTATGTAGCGAATGCTCCAAAAAATAAAAGTCCTTCACGGGTATGTTTTCCTTTTTGTAACACGTATCGAAACGGCGCATTGCGTTTTATAAAAACTTTTACGTTTGTTGAATTTGTTATTCGTCTGATAATAAAGACATTAAAAAATTTTTGCGAAAACTTTTATAATTGTTGAAAATTTTTTTTCAAATTTGTTGTATGTAATCATTTTTTTCTGTAAATTTGCAGCCTCAAAAAGAAAAAAAAACAATTTATAGTTATTTGCATGAACAATTTATTTAACGAACAAAAAAAGAAATACACTTTTGACGAAGCGTATAAAGCATCATTAATTTATTTCACGGGTGACGAACTTGCCACAAAAGTTTGGGTCAACAAGTACGCACTGAAAGACGGATTCGGAAATATCTACGAACAGACGCCAGCCGATATGCACAGGCGGCTCGCAAAAGAGATTTGCAGGATAGAAAAAAAATATCCGAACCCATTAACGGAAAACGAACTGTTTGATCTGTTCGACCGCTTCCGATACATCGTGCCGCAGGGCAGTCCTATGACAGGTATCGGAAACGACTTCCAGATATCCTCATTATCAAACTGTTTCGTAATCGGCGTTGACGGTAATGCCGATTCTTACGGCGCTATCATGCGTATCGACGAAGAACAGGTGCAACTGATGAAGCGACGAGGCGGAGTAGGACACGACCTGTCGCACATAAGGCCGAAAGACTCGCTTGTCAAAAACTCGGCACTCACGTCAACCGGTCTCGTGCCGTTCATGGAACGATACTCAAACTCAACTCGCGAAGTGGCACAGGAAGGTCGTCGCGGAGCGCTGATGTTGAGTGTTTCCGTAAAACATCCCGATTCGGAATCGTTTATCGACGCCAAAATGATAGAAGGCAAGGTTACGGGCGCCAACGTATCGGTCAAAATTGACGATGCTTTCATGGAAGCAGTTATCAACGGTACGCCCTACACGCAGCAATGGCCTGTGGATGCGAAAATGCCGAAGTTCAAGAAAGAAATCAGTGCCAAAGATTTGTGGGAAAAAATAATCCACAACGCATGGAAATCGGCTGAACCGGGGGTGCTTTTCTGGGACACAATCACCACAGAATCAGTGCCGGACTGCTATGCCGACCTCGGTTTCAAAACCGTTTCGACTAATCCATGCGGCGAAATACCGCTCTGCCCTTACGACAGTTGCCGTTTGTTGGCTATCAACCTCTATTCGTATGTAGATGAGCCGTTTACGAAACAGGCTAAATTCAATTTCGAGAAGTTTAAAGCACATGTTGCTCTTGCTCAACGTATTATGGACGACATCATTGACCTCGAAGCCGAAAAAATCGAAAAAATACTTGCCAAGATCGACAGCGACCCCGAAGCGTCCGAAATCAAACACACGGAGCGCAAGCTGTGGGAGAAAATTCAGTCTAAAACATTACAGGGCAGGCGTACAGGCGTCGGTATCACTGCCGAAGGCGATATGCTTGCCGCTATGAACCTGCGATACGGCACCGAAGAGGCGACAAATTTTGCCGAAGAAGTACAGAAAACGCTCGCTATTGCGGCTTACGGCTCGTCGGTTACGATGGCGAAAGAACGCGGCGCTTTTAAAGTGTTTGACGCTAAACGCGAAGCTAACAATCCGTTTATCAAGCGTTTATGTGAGGCTTCACCCGAACTCGCCGAAGAGATGACGAAATACGGACGACGCAATATCGCATGTCTCACAATCGCCCCGACAGGCACTACGAGCCTTATGACGCAAACTACATCGGGCATCGAACCCGTTTTCATGCCTGTTTACAAGCGCCGCCGCAAAGTTAATCCCAACGACCCTAACGCGCGCGTGGACTTGCTCGACGAGACGGGCGACGCTTTCGAGGAATACACCGTTTTTCACCACAAATTCGTTGAGTGGATGATTGCAAACGGCTTCGCGGCGTCAAAACGCTATAACGACGAGGAAATAGAAAGCATGATTAAACAATCTCCCTACTACAAAGCGACTTCAAACGATGTTGACTGGCTGATGAAAGTAAGCATGCAGGGCAGGATTCAGCGCTGGGTTGACCATTCCATCAGCGTTACTATCAACCTGCCCGAAACGGCTTCCGAAGAACTCGTTAACGAACTCTATATCAAGGCATGGCGCAGCGGCTGCAAAGGCTGTACCGTTTATCGCGAAGGCTCGCGCACAGGCGTACTCGTATCGATGGACAAGGGAAAAAAGAAAGAAAAGACGCCCGACGAATGCTACGACCCGCCTGTTATCTTGACTACCCGTCCGCGAGAACTCGAAGCCGATGTCGTTAGGTTTCAGAATAATAACGACAAATGGATCGCTTTCGTAGGGCTGCTCAACGGCCGTCCGTATGAAATATTTACCGGTTTGAATGACGACGAAGAAGGTCTCATGCTACCAAAAATCGTTCAAAAAGGCTCAATAATAAAAAGTTATGACCATGATGGAACGAAACACTATGATTTTCAGTTCCGTAACAAACGTAACTACAAAATGACCATCGAAGGTTTGGACTGCAAATTCAATCCCGAATACTGGAATTATGCCAAACTGATTTCCGGCGTACTGCGCTACGGAATGCCTATCGACCAGGTAGTCAAGCTCGTACAAGGTCTGGAACTCAAAGACGCGACTATCAACACGTGGAAAAACGGCGTCGAGCGGACGTTGAAAAGATACCTCCCCGTCGGCACCAACGCCAAAGGACAGAAATGCCCAAGTTGCTCGTTCGAGACACTGATTTATCAGGAAGGTTGCTTGATATGTACCAACTGCGGCGCATCGAAATGTAATTGACGGATGAAGCAACTTTTTTATAAATCGGCGTTTTGTAAAAACTGGTTGGCGCGCAACATACGGGTTCAAAGTGATTACGACAGATATACGGGGGCCGGAAATTTTCAAATCAGCCTTTCGGCTCCCGATATTCTGCCGTCTCAAACTGTCGCCGTGGCGGGTAATCAGCCTTGTTTGGGATGGTGGAATCCGACCCAAGCGCCGTTGATGTCGGATGCGGCGTTTCCGATGTGGGAATTGCGGCTTAATGCCGATCAAATAACTTTTCCACTTGAATATAAGTTTATTATCAAAGATAATGCAACAGGAGAGTTGATTTGTTGGGAAGATGGCGAAAATCGACGCGTGGAGTCCTATGTCGCTAATCATAATGCTTTCCCCATAAGACTTGATATGTTAAAAAATGTTAAAATAGTCGGTACGGCTGTGCCTGTTTTCTCGCTCAAAAGCGAGAATAGTTTCGGAATAGGCGACATCGGCGATATTAAACCGTTGATTGACTTGGTAAAACGTTCCGGGCAAAATCTCATCCAGTTATTGCCGATGAACGATACTACACGTACTCATACCCGCGCCGACTCGTACCCTTACAGTGCCATCTCAATTTATGCCCTGCATCCTCTATATATTAATGTTCGCGCGATGGGTCAACTAAACGACAAGCGACGTGCAAACTATTTCAAGCGGATTCAAAAAAAACTAAACAGCAGCGCAACGGTTGATTATGAGGCGGTTGAAAAGTACAAAACGATGTATTGTCGTGAATATTTTGATCAGGAAAAGGCTAATATCCTCGCCGACAGCGGTTTAAAAGAATTTATTGCCTCTAATCGTGAATGGCTTATGCCTTATGCAGCATTTTCGTATCTGCGGGATAAAAATGGAACGGCAGATTGCTCAAAATGGGGTGAATATGCTGAATATCAGCGCGATAAAATAGAAAAATTATTGCCCGATTCGGATATAAATCCCTGTTTATATACGTTTTTTATTCAATATACTCTGCATCGGCAATTTAAAGAGATTTCGGATTACGCCCGCGCAAATCGCATCGTACTCAAAGGCGACTTGCCGATAGGCGTAAACCGCGAAAGCGTCGAAACATGGACCGAGCCGCAATATTTTAACATGCAGCAACAGTCGGGAGCACCACCTGACGATTTCTCCGAAACAGGTCAGAACTGGTCGTTCCCGACATACAACTGGGATGAAATGGAAAAAGACGGATTTGCTTGGTGGACAAAGCGTTTCGCTAAACTCAGCGACTATTTCGACGCTATACGCATTGACCATATTCTGGGATTTTTTAGAATTTGGGAAATACCGCTCGAATACAAAGAAGGGCTTTGGGGACATTTTCGTCCGGCGCTGCCACTTACGGAAGATGAGATTATGACAGGGGCGGGGTTATTTCTCCCCGACCCTTACGAACCAAACAAATTTCATCCGCGCATAAATGCTTGGAAAACAGACGCTTACAAACAATTATCCGAAGAAAACCGCACTGCTTTCGATAAAATATATCACGATTTCTTTTTCGTGCGACATAATGAGTTTTGGAAACAGACTGCTCTTACGCGCCTTAAACCGCTGATTGACAGTACCGACATGCTTATCTGCGGAGAAGATCTCGGTATGTTGCCAGCAACGGTCGGAGAAGTGATGAACGAGCTGCAAATACTCTCGCTTGAACTCGAACGTACCCCGAAACAGTGGGGCGTAGAGTTTAACGACTTGCAAAAATTACCCGAAATGTCGGTCTGCACCACCTCAACCCACGACATGAACCCAATCAGAGCATGGTGGCGCGAAGATCGTAACAAAACGCAACGGTATTACAATAACGTATTGAAACGCAACGGCAATGCCCCTCTCGACTGTACAGCCGAAATAGCAAAGCAAATAATCGAAAACCATATCAGCGCGCCTTCAATGCTGACAGTCATACCGTTACAAGATTGGTTTGCTGCCGACGAACGCACCCGACGAACGGGCGCCCCTGCCGACGAACGCATCAACATTCCTGCCGACCCGCACCATTATTGGTGCTACCGAATGCATATCGCATTGGAGGAGTGCAACCTATTTCGGCTTCTGCATCATGGGATTCCCGCCTGAAACTATAGGCGGTACGACCATTGTTGCTTGTTCTTTGCCCGACATTGAGCATGAACCGTTAAGTTTGGCGCCCGGCTCTATCTCCAACGTTTGGATAAAAATGTCGCCTTTAATATTGGCCGACGACTTGATTATCAGACGCTCCGACAAATGAATAGTGCCTTCGACACTGCCGAATACCTCTGCGTTGACAGAGTTAATATTGCCTTTGACGCTCCCTTTGGGGCCAATCACAATCTTGCCCTTGCAATTGATTTCGCCCTCTACGCGCCCGTCGATACGAAAATCGGATTCGGTAACTACCGTTCCTGTTAGTATTGTGCCTGATGCGAGAACGTTATGCAGTCCGCCGCTGTTAACAGGCTCTTCATAAATTTTAGCCATGATTAAACAAAATTTGTCGCAAAGATACGCATTTTTTTTTTAATCCAAGCATTTTTTTGATTTTCTTTAATCCGAAAGCAATTTTTTTGTACATTTGCACTCCTAAAACGAAAAAAATATGCAACATAAATTGGTTCTTGCGTCCAACTCTCCGCGCAGAAAAGAACTGCTCAAAGGATTAGACATCGACTTCACAGTGCGCCTTATCCCCGACATCGACGAAACGTTCCCGTTAGAGTTGCCGCCCGACGAAACGCCTCTCTTCATAGCACACCGTAAAGCGGAAGCGTATAAAGCCGGAATGAGTGCCGACGAACTTATCATAACGGCTGATACTGTGGTGATTATCGACAACAAGATAATCGAAAAGCCGACAGACCGCGACGATGCCGTTGAGATGCTCAAACGCCTTTCGGGACGCAAACACAAAGTAGTTACAGCCGTAGTTCTGACAACAAAAGAGCGCCAAAAGGACTTTTCAGTATGTTCTACGGTCGATTTTGCCGTCCTGACCGACAACGAGATAACATATTACGTTGACCGTTACAAGCCATACGACAAAGCCGGTGCGTATGGCATTCAGGAATGGATAGGCTACATCGGCGTCAGGTCGATAGAAGGCTCGTTCTACAACGTAATGGGATTGCCTGTGCAAAGACTGTATCAGGAATTAAAAGCGTTCTGATTTCAACCCCTTGCAGGGTTTTGAAACCCTGCAAGCGGTTTAGGAGTTTCAACCCTTGCAGCGGTTCTAAAACCCTGCAAGCGGTTCGGGTGCTTCAACCCTTGCATTTTTTTCAAAACGAAATTTTTTTTTGAAAAAAAGTGTCATTTTGTTGCATATTTCAAAAATTAGTTGTACCTTTGCGGCGTAAAATTTAGAAAAAGACATTAAACAGTCAATAAAAAGCGATGAAAAAACTATTTTCTTATGCAGGTTTGATACTCCTGCTTTCGACGCTCCCGTTTAGTGGGTTAGCGCAAACAGAGGCGGCGGCGCCCGCCACATTAGACAGCGGTAATACCGCATGGATATTAGCGGCAACGATGCTCGTTATGCTGATGACAATACCCGGTCTGGCATTTTTTTACGGAGGCATGGTACGTCGCAAAAACGTTTTAAGCGTTATGATGCAGTGCGTAGTTCTTACGGCAATCATAACGATAGAATGGATAGTTTATGGCTACACGGCTGTCTTCGGCAAAGGTTTTGAAGGCTCGTGGATAGGCGAAATCGTCGGTGGGTTCGACAAACTTTTCCTCTACGGAATAAATAAGGATGCGCTCACGTCGGGCAACATACCGGAAGTTCTTTTTGCCCTTTTCCAGTGCAAGTTTGCCGTTATCACCCCAGCGCTGATAGTCGGCGCTTTTGCCGAAAGGATGAAGTTTTCGGGCTTCCTGCTGTTTTCAATCCTCTGGTCTATACTCGTTTACAATCCTTTAGCTCATTGGGTATGGGGCGGCGGCTGGATGCAACGCATGGGCGCTCTTGACTTTGCCGGCGGCACGGTGGTACACATCAACGCCGGTATCTCAGCGCTCGTTATCGCTATCATGCTCGGCAGGCGGCAAGGCTACGGAACGAGTTCCATACTGCCTCATAACGTGCCTTTTGTAGTGCTGGGAACGGCTCTGCTGTGGCTCGGATGGTTCGGTTTCAATGCCGGTAGCGGACTTAGCGCCGACGGCTTGGCCGCTAATGCGTTTTTAGTTACGCATTTAGCCACATCTGTTGCCGCTACGACGTGGATGATTCTCGAATGGATTGTCAACGGCAAACCTACCGTGATAGGAATATGTACGGGCGCGGTCGCCGGATTAGTGGCTATAACACCCGCCGCAGGCTCGTCGGACGCGATGGGCGCACTGTTCATAGGGTTGATTTCGACGTTAGTATGCTTTATGTCAGTGGCTTATATCAAACCTAAATTCGGATACGACGACGCTCTCGACGCATTTGGAGTACATGGCGTCGGCGGTTTCGTTGGAGCTATCCTGACAGGCGTTTTCGCTACCAAACTCATAACCCCCGACGGAGCACAAGGCGCTCTCTACGGCGATTGGCATCAACTCGGCGTTCAAGTGATCGTAAACTTCGCAGCGCTCGTTTTCAGTGGCGTTATGACATTTATCCTCTTCAAGATAGTTGACAAAACCGTCGGCATGCGCGTAACAAAACGCATTGAAGAAGAGGGACTTGACGTTTACGAACATGGAGAGTCGGCATACAATTAATTATAAACAAAAAACATAAATTCATTCAGTATTAACAAATTAAATTATCAAAAAATGTCAAAATTAAGATTTAAAGTAGTAGAAGAGGCTTACAAGAAGAAAGCCGTAGCCGTTTCGGCGCCAGCACCGTTATCTTCGGAATATTACGGGAAATATGTATTCAACAAAAAGCAGATGTCAAAGTATCTGTCAAAGGCGACTATTAAGATGGTAGACGTCAAGATAGAAGCAGGTGAAACGCTTGATCTCGAATTAGCCAATCAGGTAGCCGCCGGTATGAAATCGTGGGCTGTGGAACTTGGCGCAACGCATTACACTCACTGGTTCCAGCCGCTTACCGATACTACGGCTGAAAAGCATGATTCGTTTATTGAGTATTCGGGTGAGCCGGGAAGCCCCGTCATTGAAGAGTTCTCCGGCAAACTGCTTGCACAGCAGGAACCCGACGCATCATCGTTTCCCAGCGGCGGTATCCGCAGCACTTTCGAGGCACGCGGCTATACGGCTTGGGACCCGACCTCTCCCGCTTTTGTCGTTGACGATACTCTCTGTATCCCGACAATTTTTATCTCATACACCGGCGAAGCCCTTGATTATAAGGCACCTTTGCTCAAAGCCCTCAAAGCAGTAGATAAGGCGGCCGTCGATGTATGCCACTATTTCAAGAAAGACGTCAAAAAAGTTTATTCCTATCTCGGATGGGAGCAGGAATACTTCCTTATCGACGACGGACTTTATGCCGCCCGCCCCGATTTAATGCTGACGGGACGCACATTGCTCGGACACGATTCTGCCAAAGACCAGCAGTTGGAAGACCACTATTTCGGCTCTATCCCGACCCGCGTTCAGGCTTATATGAAAGATATTGAATTTGAAGGATATAAATACGGTATCCCTCTGAAAACCAGACACAACGAAGTCGCTCCCAACCAGTTTGAACTCGCTCCTATATTCGGCGAAACAAACTTGTCGGTTGACCAGAACTTGCTCATGATGTCGATAATGAAAAAGGTAGCCCGCAAGCACGGTTTTCGTTTGCTGCTTCACGAGAAGCCTTTCGCAGGCATTAACGGTTCCGGCAAACACAACAACTGGTCGCTCGGCACAGACACAGGCATCGGTCTCTTTACTCCGGGCAAAACCGATGAAGATAATCTGATATTTATTACCTTTGTAGTCAATACTTTAATGGCTATTTACAAGCATAATGCGCTCTTGAAAGCGTCGATTATGACGGCTCAAAACGCTCACCGTCTTGGCGCCAACGAAGCTCCTCCTGCTATCGTATCGGTGTTTCTCGGCGACCAGTTGACGAAAGTTCTCGACAAGATGGAAAAAAGCAAGAAAGCGGAAGCAATTAAAATTGACGGCAAAAAAATACTCACTCTCGGCATCGGCAGCATACCCGAAGTGTGGCTCGACAATACCGACCGCAACCGTACATCGCCTTTTGCCTTTACCGGCAACAGATTTGAGTTCCGCGCCGTCGGCTCGTCGGCAAACTGCGGCTCCGGCATGATAGTTCTCAACTCTATCGTAGCCGCCCAGTTGAAAGAATTTAAAGCCTCCGTTGACGAGAAAATCAAAAAAGGCTCTAAAAAGGAAGAGGCTATCTTTGAGGTACTTAAGAAATATGTTATCGATTCAAAGAAAATTCGTTACGAGAAAAACGGCTACAGCGACGAGTGGAAAAAAGAAGCCGCAGAACGCGGTCTCGACTGCGAAACAAGCGTGCCCGTTATCATCGACGCTTACACGAAGAAAGAATCTATCGAACTGTTTACAAAGTTGGAAGTATTATCAGAAGACGAACTCAAATCGCGCAACAATGTTAAATGGGAAACTTACACGAAGAAGATTCAAATCGAAGCACGTGTACTCGGAGACCTCGTTCTGAACCACATCATTCCGGTAGCAACCAAGTATCAGTCGGCGCTGTTGGACAATGTTTACAAAATTACTCAGGTATATCCTAAAGCCAAAGCCGACAAACTTGCCAAGCATGATTCGAGCATCATAGAAGAAATTTCCGACCGTATCTCTACAATCAAATCGAACGTCGAAAAGATGGTTGAAACGCGCAAAGAAGTCAACAAAATCGAAGACGAACGCGCTAAGGCTCTCGCATACCACGATAAGGTATTGCCGTTCTTCGATGTAATCCGCTATAACGTTGATAAACTGGAATTTATCGTTGACAACGAACTTTGGCCACTGCCGAAATACCGCGAACTGCTGTTTCTCCGCTGATTTTTAGTTACACAGTTTTCCGAATCACTTCAATCACCTTATCAACTCCAAGTGTCGAAGAATTTAAGCACAGGTCATAACTTGCGGCGGCGCCCCAAATTTTGCCGGTATAGTAGTTGTAGTAGGCGGAGCGGCG